>JASHRR010000228.1 GCA_030037185.1 Xanthobacteraceae bacterium
TTCCGGCAGGGAGTTTTCGCGAAACGGCAGCAAATGGCCTTCGAGGATGATTTCTGCACCGGCTGGTAGCGGCAAGCCGGTAACGGTCCCGGGGCAGACCTCGATTGCAGCCCCCGCGATAGCCCCCGCGAACTCGTATTCGGAAACGCCGGCCGGGAGATATTCGAATCCAGCGACGAACAGCGCCGGGTCTTCACCGCTGACCACGGCGAGCGGACACGGTTTGTCGCTGTCCCAATATTTTCGCGCAATGATCGCGCCGTGCCGGCCGCCGTGGTCGAACTGGATGGTAACCCGGTTGCGTCCATGCACCTGCACGCGGTAGATCGAGGCATTGATCCAGCCACTCTCGGGGTCGCGCATGACCACGAGGCTGCCCGACCCGATATAGGCGCCGCCGTCCTGCCTGTGCCACACCGGCGCGGGAAATCTGGCGAGGTCGACATCGTTGCCGACCTGCGAATTTTCCATGAACGCCGGGTTGGCGTGGGCGACCGGTTTGTAGGGCCTCAGGCCTGCCCGTTTCACCATCCACGCCTTCAGGGCGTCGAGCGGCCGCAACATCGGGTCAATACCGAGCGCGAGCGCCGCTCTTTGCGGGCTGGTCACGGCGTTCGACACGATGCGCAAGCCGGGCGGATAACCCTTGATATGGTCGAACAACAGTGCCGGACAATCCGCCATGCCGGCTGCGACCTCGGTGATCGCGCCGACCTCATAAAGCGGGTCGGCGCCCACAATGCGGCGCAGCGCGCCAAGGGCGTCAACCTGGGCAATGAATTCACGAAGATCCCGGTAGGGCACGGCAGCTGCGCTCCGCGTTCAAACGTCGAATGCCTGAGGGAAACGTTACCACGGCGCAGAGCCGGATCGCTTCGCCACGGGACTTTTTATGATGACAGCCGGAGATCGCGCCGCGAAGGGTTAATAGGAACGCGTCTTCGCTTCAGCCTCAATCGCCCGCGCGGGCGCGTCTGGTGCAGACAAGAGAAAAGAAAGGCGAGCCGAGCTCACCTTTCTTTGGCAACCTTCAGGGCCGATCAACCTGCGACTGCGTCGCATCACCGTCGCATTGCGGGAACGCGACGTGCACGCAGTCGTCAAGGCGGATTTGGTTTCCTCCAATGGCTGCCGACGGCAGCAACCTGCGGGTCTGAGCAACCGACCCGCGCGCGTTGGCAATGCTTGCTGATGGCCTGGCATACGCACGTGACTGCGACTGTGCCATGACCGGAGATGCCACAACCGCGATGGCGGTTGCTGCCAGGATCAGCTTAAGGCTCGTACTCATATCGACCTCGCATATCGTATCGCCCTCGCGCCGCTACGTAGCCTGCATCCCGCGCTGCACAAGAGCGATGCGGGTCACGAAATTGTGCTCGAAAATCTCCTGTTTATGCCGATTTGACGGGGTCTACCGCCACTTCATCGCGCCGCTTTTCCGGGTCGTAATTTGACGCACCGCAGCGTGCGATTCCGGCCGCATTGCGCCCCCGTGATCGATCTCCGCGCCATATCATTGCGGGCGGTTCCGCCCACCCATGCGATTGCTTGGGCGTGGTATGCAGGAATGCCGGTCGGGGGGCCGACCTTGCTGCTTTAAATCGGCGTCGCCGCCTCTGTCGCCTTCCATTCCCGGCCGAGCGCAGCGCTCGCCGGGAAGATCAGCGATTTGATCACCACCGGCACGGCGCCGGAACTTTCCAGCATCTCGCCGATGTCGATGAAGTCAAACTGCTTGAGCTCAAGCCCATCGATCGAGATCACCGGATTGGCAAGCTTCATTTCCTCACGAAAATGAATCCCCAAGAGTCCGCCGACATCGCCATCCCCGGCCAGCACCACCGGGAGCCCGCGCGTCAACAGGCCTCCCAGCCCCTTCACTACGCCACGGCAGAATGCATCGAGCCGGTGAAAGGTGGCCGAGCCCGCCCACGGCACGAAAATGGCAACCGGCGATTCCGATTCGACGAGGTCCAAGTGCAGCAGGGCCTTTTGGATGGCGGCCGCGACCGCAGTGCTGGCGATCGCATCACCCTCGAGTGCGAAATCGGGCGCGATGACAGGCAGGTTGCGCAGCGGCAGAACCTCAAGCGGTGATACGAATATCGTGCTGCCGCTCACCTGGGTGGTGTATTGGGATGCGCCGATCACGGTCGCACGGATGCCCTGCACCGGCGGCTTGATCTCAATGCCGGCCGCAATGACGCGGTTGCGGATCTCAGCCGCGAGCAGGCTTCCGAGATCGCCGAAATTGCCGCTCTCCCAGCCATAGACATATTCGGAGACGCCGCCCGAGAACGCCACCGTATCGATGTGGCCGGTAAAAGCGAGGGGATCGAGGCGCAGCAGGCCGGTCGTGCCGATCCGCGGGGTGCCTCCCCTCATGGCGTCGATCAGGCTGTCGGCCATGCGGGCAGCAAGCCGCCGAGCATCATCGGGCGCGAGTTCATGACCGATCTCAAGGTTGAGGCCAAGGTCCCCGCCAAAGCGGCGTCCGGCTTCCTCCAGCCGGGTGATGCGTCCTGCTGCATCGGTACAGATGAGGCGGGCCCCGACGTCGATCGCCGTTATGGCGGCGACCGCGCCGTCACGGCACACCGCGATCTTGGAGGTGCCGCCGCCGATGTCGACATTCATGACGACGACGCCATCGCGGATCGAGCGGGCAACCGCCCCCGAGCCGTAGGCCGCCATCACCGTCTCGAGGCCGTCGCCGGCGCTGACCGCAACGAGCTTACCGGCCTGGCGGGCGAACAATTCCCCGATGCGGCGCGCATTGCTGCGCCGCACCGCCACGCCGGTGAGAATCAGCGCGCCGGCATCGATCTCGTCCGGATCCACCATCGCGTTTTCGTATTGCTTCTCGAAAAATGCACCGAGCGCATCGGCATCAATGTCGTCTTCGGACGTATAGGGCGTGAGCAGAATGTCGGATTGATAGAAGGTCTCGCGCTGGACCACCACGTAGCGGCTGTCGAGCCGCTCAAGAACGATCCGGGAAAACACCAGATGGGAGGTCGAAGAGCCGATATCGACGCCGACGCTCAGGAGGCAGATTTCATCCTCCCCCTCGAGGCTGCGCCCCGTGCTCGAAAAGAAAATCCGGCCGCCCTGTTCGTCGGTTTCGATTTTCATCCGAGCCTCCCGCGCTTATGACCTCCGGCTTCAGCCGGGCGAGGAAGCGCGGGCCGCCAGGCATCGCCGTAGCGGTCCGCGCGATGGAGAAGTTTGCCGTGAGTATTTGGCGTTGATGGCGCCGCCAGTGCCCGCTGTGAAAGAGCGGCCGGCGCGAACGGCGACTCGTCCGACGTGGATTGCGGCCTTGTTGCCTTCTGGCGCCTCGGCCCGCACCACCTCGCCGGTTTTGAAGCCTTGAGCGAGCCCAGGCAATAGCCGCGGCGTAAACCGCGTGGGTTAAGCCTGCGACAGTCCCCTCTTGCGCCCGTTAGTCCCGATGACGGATTGTGCCAGCCGCCGAGGGTCGCGACCGCGCCCCCGCAGGCGGCTTTCGGAATGCGTTGTCGCGCGCGGTATCTGGTGCGGCCGGCGGAGGAAGCCTCGTACCGCAAGCCAGTGTCCGCCACAGCCGCGTACAAGGCCCGTCGTGTGGCGTTGACGGCGGCGGCGTCCGTCAACGGCGCCCTCGCCTGCGCTGTGCTACGTGAGGCCACAATAACGTCCTCTAGGCTTCTCCGTCGACGGCCGCAACGCCTCAAACCCCCTTCGGCAGCTCACCCTTAAAGTTCTTGTCATAAAACTGAGGCTCCATGCGGTTGAGCACACCCTCGCGCGCGAGGATCTCGCCATACTCCCTGGCGATGAACGGGTCCTCCATCCAGTAAGGGATGGCCGTGCCGCCTTCGGGGATGTCCATGGCGGTGTAGTCGGTGTGGATCTCGCCGGGCGGACCGGGCTCGCGGCCCGGATTGTAGGGGCCGAACCAGGCGGTGAGCCGCAGCGGTTCGCGGGATGCGCCGAAATGCTGGTGGTTCCAGCGCGCACCGCCTGGCGCGGCCGACACCATCCCCACCGGCTCGTAGTCGACGCGCTTGACGAGGTGGGCCTTGCCGTCGCGCCACGGCGCGACGCCGGCATGTTCGGGCCACGTATAGGTGTAGCCTTTGCCCCTGATGCAGATGAGCACGGCCGCCGAGGTGTGGGCGTGGGCCTTGGAGTAGCGGCCGTTCTCGTGCTGGCCGATCCAAAGGTAGAACGTGTTGCCGGTCATGAAAGGCTCGACGCGACGCCAACCCGGCGAGCGGCGGTTGTCAAGGGGCAGATCGCAGTTGATGATATCCGGTATGAAGTTGGTGCGCCGCATGGCGAGCCCGCGCACCGGGTCCGGCTCGATGTCGTCCTTGTACTTGTAGAAATCATCGGCGCCGCTGAAACGGTCACGGAACAGGTAAGGGCAGTCGAAGATCGCTTCGACGTTGTTGAGGAGATTCATCAGGTTCGGCGCCGTCGTGCCGCCGAGCAGCAGCGCCGGGCTTGAGCTTGCGTTGACGATGCGGTGCCAGGCGTTCACCGGAATCGAGAACAGCGACCCCTGTTGCCATTCGAACACGTGGCGCCTGGAGTCGGTATCGAGCCAAACTTCCGTGGTGCCGCGCCCCTCGACGACAAAATAGACTTCTTCGTAAAGGTGTTTCTCGGCATTGAGCGCCCCCGCGCCCGGCACCTCGACCAGGTAGCAACCCCATTTGCCCTCGGTGCCGTGCAGCTGAATATAGGTACCGCGGCCGCCCAGGCGCCGCCACGGTGCAAGCGGCAGATTTTGCACTTTGCTGACGCCGATATCGCGAAAGACCGGAATACCCTCAGACTCCATGAAGAGATCGTAGGGCGTCTTTGGTCGGCCAAACTTGCCGAAGCCGGCGCGCCTGCCGGCCGTGGGCTCGTGCCAGTGGGAACCAGGAACGTCGTGCATGGGCGGGTCCTCTGATGCGTGGCTGCGAATTTGTGATGTTATAGCCCGGCGGTCCGGTTGTCCGCAAAAGCGGACTTCACATCCTGTTGGAGCAAGCAGCTGGGGTGGAAAAAGGCGGGTACGCTTCGCTTTGCCCACGCTGCGTTGCTTCCATGTGATGCAATCCGCCGTCTGCCTTTACACCTCGATCACGACCTTCCCGTTGTCAACCGAGGTCCGATAGGTTTTCATCGGGATCATGCAGGGCGGCATGACCACCTCGCCGGTGCGGATGTTGAACTGGCCATTGTGGAAGTTGCACTCGACCACGTCGCCCTCGATGTAGCCCTCCGATAACGAACCCGGCCCATGCGTGCACTGGTCATCGAGAACGTAGAACTCGCCATCGACGTTAAAGACCGCCAAAGTCAATCCGCTTTTCTCCACCTTGAGCGCGGCGCCGACCGCGACATCATCGGCGTTGCAGAGTTCGATCTTTGACGCCATGGCAGCCCTTGATAGCAGTGCTTAGGTCGCTTCGCGCCGCACTTCGTTGACGCCAGAAGAGCCGCAGGGTACTTTGGCGAAGCTGAAAATACGGCGTTTTGCGAGGGTTTGTTCGAATCTCCATAGACCATAGGCATCATCGCAGGTCAATGCAGCGTCCGCCGCGGTCGCTCCGCAGCCGGGCGCGAGCCCCCGTTCATCGATCTTGGCTCCGGAGTTTCGGCCCCACCACCGCGAACGCGCCTCACCCTGATGCGGAGGAGCCCCGTGCTGCGAAAAGAACAAAATGATCTTCTGACCCGGACAGGCCCCGGGACGCCGTGTGGCAGGCTCTTCCGCAGTTATTGGCTACCCGCGCTGCTGGCTGCAGAGCTCCCCGAGAACGACTGTCCGCCGGTGCGGGTGAAGCTCATGTCCGAGCGGTTGCTGGCGTTCCGCGACTCGAGCGGCCGTCTCGGGCTGATCGACGAGTTCTGCGCCCATCGCGGCGTGTCGCTGTGGTTCGGCCGTAACGAGGAAAACGGCCTGCGCTGCCCCTACCACGGCTGGAAATACGATGTAACGGGCCAGTGTATCGACGTGCCTTCCGAGCCGGAGGAAAGCGGCTATTGCCGCAAGATCAGGCTCAAGTCCTACCCGCTGGTCGAGCGCGGCGGCATATTGTGGACTTATATGGGGCCCGCGCAAGAGGCCCCGCCGCTGCCGGAATGGGAATTCGCCCTCGTTGCGGATCGGCAGCGGTTCGTTTCGAAGCGCCTGCAGGAATCGAATTGGCTGCAGGCCCTTGAGGGCGGCATCGACTCAAGCCACGTGTCGTTCCTGCACCGCGGCGACCTCAACTCTGACCCGCTGTTCAAGGGCGCCAAGGGCAATCAATACAACCTCGCCGACGCGCGGCCGGTATTCGAAGTGGTCGAGAGCGCGGGCGGACTCTATATCGGGGCACGGCGCAATGCCGAAGACGATCACTATTACTGGCGCATCACCCAATGGGTCATGCCGACCTTCACGATGATCCCGCCGCGCGGCAATCATTCGGTCCATGGCCATTTCTGGATTCCGATCGATGACGAGAATTGCTGGACCTGGAGCTTCGACTATCACCCGATCCGCAATCTCACCGAGGCTGAAGTGGCCGCGATGCAGGACGGCAAAGGCATTCATGTCAAATGTGCCCCCGGCACATTCCGGCCCGTTGCCAACAAGGATAATGACTATCTGATCGATCGCGCCGCCCAGAAGACCGGCCGAAGCTACAGCGGCGTTGAAGGCTTCGGTATGCAAGACGCCTCGATCCAGGAAAGCATGGGGCCGATCGTTGATCGCTCCAAGGAGAACCTGGTGTCCACCGACAACGGGATTATCATGGCGCGCCACCGCCTGTTGCGCTCCATCAAGGCGCTGGTGGACAAGGGCGAACGGCCCCCGGGCCTCGATCTGGCTCACCAGCGGGTGAGATCGGCGGCGGTGGTGCTGCCGCGCGACCAGGCCTTCAAGGACGCGGCAAGGGACGCGTTGATGGCGCGCCCGGGCGTGGCCCCGGCGTCAGTTTAGAGCTTGAACCGTGATGCTGAGCGAAAGCGCAAGAATGTCGAGCGCCGCGGAGGCGCGCTTCCGGATCGACGCGCCGAACTCCAAGCCGCGACACATCAAGGTCATCGCACTCGACGCGGCCAGCGAGGCGGTCATCAAGCATCTCGCCGTGGGTCGCTGGAACAACGCCAGCTTTTTCACGGCCTCCGCATTTGCGAGCGCACCTCCGGGTCGCGACTTCTCCGTGCAGGGCTGGTTGAGCGACCTTGCCGGCCGCACCAAGAACTTGATTGACGAAGTCAACAGCGCCGACCTCGTCGTCATGGTCGCGACGGCTGGCGAAAACGCCCAAGCAGCTGGGCTGATCGGGGAAGCCTGCAGCGTCAGACGGGTCAACACCACCGGCCTCATTTTGGGTGGCGCACACGCCACCGACCAAATGCTGTCAAAGACGCTGTCGCACCTGCGCCCGTGGTCGCTGATGCTCGTGATGGCAACCCGCGAAGACTATATTGAAGACATGCTGACGGCCCTGCGCGCCTGAACCGGAATGATTGCATCCCGTAACATCGTTGTTGTTGGCGGTGGCCCGGCAGGCGCTTTCGCAGCAATCGAAGCCAAGCGCCGCGATCCGCCGGCCGCCGTCACGCTCGTTTCCGAGGAGCCCTGCGAGCCCTATGAGCGGCCGCCCCTGTCGAAGGCGGTCCTGCTCGGCAAGGCCGCCGCTGCGGACGCGCCGATCGCCGGCCCGAAGGGCGTCGCCGGCCACGGCGTAAGGCTGGAACGCGACACGCGATGTACAGCGATCGACCGCCAGGCGCAGGAAATCATCACCGCATCGGGTCGGCGATTCGGTTATGACGCGCTGGTGATCGCGACCGGTTCGCTGGTGCGCCAAATTCCCGCGCTACCCCTCGGGGCACCGCGCGTCCACTATCTGCGCACCGAAGCGCAGGCGCGCGCGCTCGCTGGCGGGCTCAGGAACGCGCGCCATCTCTGCGTTGTCGGCGGCGGTCTGATCGGCCTCGAAGTGGCCGCATCGGCGAGCGAGCTCGGTATTAAAGTTACTGTCATCGAAGTGATGCCCCGCATCCTGGCGCGGGTGTGCGACGAAGAGACTTCGGCGCGCGTCGACGATGCGCATCGCCGCCATGGCGTCGATCTGCGCCTGAACACGACCTTGACCTACGCGCAGGCCGGGCCCGACGGCGCGATGGCACTCAAGACCAATACCAACGAGACCCTGATTGCCGATCTGGTTGTGGTCGGCGCCGGCGCCGTACCGGACGATCGCCTTGCGGCCGCGGCAGGGCTGCGAACGGACAACGGAATCATCGTGGACGCGCACTGCCGCACCTCCGACCCGAGGATTTTCGCGGCCGGCGACGTGGTGCGGTTCCCCGGACCGCACGGTCTGGTGCGCCGCGAGGACTGGCGCCACGCTCAGGACCAGGGCGCGGTGGCAGGCCGCAATGCGGCAGGTGCGAACGACACCTACTGCAGCGTGCCGTCGTTCTGGTCCGAGCAGTTCGATCTCTACATCCAGGGCGTCGGGTCGCCGCCTGTAAAGTCCGATCGCCGTGTGCGCCGATACGGCGGCGGCGCGAGCCAGATCATTTTCGAGCTGATGGGGCGCCAAGTCGCCTATGCGCTCGGGATCAACGCTCAACGCGACATCGCCGTGGTTCGGCGCCTGATCGAGCGAGGCGCGGCGGTCGATGCGGCCGTCCTGGCTGATCCGTCCCGACCGCTTGCGGATTTCCTGAAATCGAAAGCCGCAGGCTAGACCCAATACCGGACCGATCGATCGATTGCCTGAAATCAAGGTCTCGCTCGATCGAAATCACTCCTAAGGAGGCTTTTGGCGCGGCTGTCGTGAACGCTCGAAGCAGGAAGGATGGTCACGGGCACGATCTCGTGACCTTTTCTTCAAGGCGCGCGCGCATGAGTCCTATCAAGCCATCGAAACGATGGTGATGACCGCCGTCGATGTGTTTGCGCTCCGCTCGATATCGGGGGTCAGCCCGGCTCGACCACGCCGTCTTCCGATATAAGACCCAGCCGTACCAGGCGCGCCGTAATGGCGCCGATTTTGCGCTTATGCGCCGACGCAATCGCAGCGATCGCATCGCCGGCCTGGAACGCGGCACGTAACCTGTCGTCCTCTTGGGCGCTCCAGGTCAGCCCATGCCGCAGCGGCGCCCCAGCTGCATTGTTCCGGTCCATCTGAGTCGGCTGCTGGTCGGGCGGCGCGCCGCGGCGATCGCCCGACCGCCGCTGCCGTTCCGCCCGCAGGCGGTGGACGGGAGGGCGGGGGCTGCTCAGCCGCTGCGGCGATAGCGAGCCCTCAGGCAGACGCCGGCGCTCGCGATCGGACAGCAGCGGCAGGCGTTCGTCGGCGCCGTTCGCCTCGGGACCGGTCCACACCCAATGGCGCCTTTGGTCACCGGCCAGCTCGTAGAGAAACTGCGAGGCGCTTGATGTCTGTCCGAAGCGCATATTGGCGAATGTCATTCCGAGAAGACGCTTCGCCCTGGTGACGCCCACATAGGCGACGCGCCGCTCCTCCTCCAGGTCGTCATTATTGATATGCGGAAGCACGCCTTGCTCCATTCCAATCAGGAACACGGCCTCCCACTCGAGGCCCTTGGCCGAGTGAATGGTCGACAGAACGACTGCATTGTCGGGGGCCTTGCGCAGCACGGCCGATTGTTCGGCTATTTTTGCCAGCAGCTGGTCCAAAGACCGGCACGCCAATGCCAGCCCAATGGCGGCTTCGACGACCGCGACCCACTCCGCCCGCTCCCGGTCGGAAGCCCGCGACGGCACCGCCGTCGCGACGACATCGCGAACGAGCCGACACCCGGCCGAAAAATCCCGCCGTTCGCGCGCATTCGCCCGCGCGAGGTCGCGGCGAACGAGCTCGGCGCGCCGACCGCTGCCGATGCGGCTCATCGCCTCCACCGACTCGCCGTCGCGTAGATAAAAAAGCGAACCCACGACGAGGCGAGCTGCAACGCTCTGCCATACGTCGCCGGCGCCGCGCACCTCGTAGGGAATTTGCAGCGCCTGCAGGGCCGGCTGCAGCGCCAACCCCACCGCGCCGGTTCGGTAGAGCACCCCGATCTGTTGCGGCGAAAGCCCGCGGCTGAGCAGCGAAGCTACGCCCTTCGCCACCTGCCGCGCTTCGATGTCCGCCGCCCGATAGCCGCGAACGGCGATTTCGCCGGCTTCCGCCGTGACCGGCGTGCCCGTTTTCGGGCTGCGCATCCGGTTGTGGACGATCAGCCTATTGGCGGCTTCGACAATTTGCGTCGCCGAGCGATAGTTGCGATCAATGAGGTGGACTTCAACATCGCGATACTTGCGCGGAAAGTCGAGGATGAACCGCACATCCGCGGCCCGGAACGCGTAGAGCGTCTGATCATCGTCGCCTACCGCCCACAGGTTTGTGCCGGCGGCCACGAAGCGATCGATCAGCGCGATTTGGCCGGGATTGATGTCCTGATACTCGTCGACCAGGATGTGATCGTATGCGCCGGTCATCGCCGCCGCGTAGGCAGGATTGCTCTGCATAGTGCGGACTAGGAGCGGCACCATATCGGCGAAGTCGATCGCTCCGGCTTCGCGAAGGGTGCACTCATAGACGCGAAAGAATTCGACCGCGCGGCGACGCACCTCGTCATCCGGCCCGATCTCGGCCGCAAACCCCGCCGCATCGACAAGGCGTTCCTTGGCGCCGGAAATAATATCCAGGATGTCGTCTTCCTCGTTCCACCACATCCGCCGCGAACTGAAGACGTGACGTTGCTGCGGCGCGTCCCATAGCGCGAACCGTTCGGACAGTCCCGCGAGCTGCGGGTTGCGTCGCAGCTCGCGAAAGGAAAAGCCGTGAAAAGTCGCGACGTTCAGCTCGGCCGCCGATGAGAGATCGAGCGCCGCTGTAATGCGCGACTTCATTTCGTCCGCGGCCTTCTTGGTGAAGGTCAGTGCCAGAATGCGCCGGCGATCAACGCCCTGCCGCACCAAGTGAACGAAGCGGCACGCCAGCGTCGTCGTCTTGCCGGCGCCGGGGCCGGCCAGAACAAGCTGGATGATGCCGGTTCCGGTGGCGGCGCTTTGCTGTGCCGGGTCGAGCGTGGTCCCCTTCATGATTGCACTGTTTATGATCCACCATAGCCGTCCATTCCATCGATGTGCGATGGCGCTTGAGAAGCGGCGGCGGCAAAAGAGCTCACACGAGATGGCGCGCTCGGTCAATCCCGTGGCCTCCTGGCAGTTGCAAACGGGGGGCGCCAGCCGATATGTTGGGGCGATCGCAATTGCCGTTTTCGGAACGGCCCCTTGACGAAGTATCGGGTCACGCGATGAGCGGCATGACAACCGGGGAG
>JASHRR010000229.1 GCA_030037185.1 Xanthobacteraceae bacterium
ACCGGAGCAGGCGATCCTTGTGCGTGATGACCAGCCGACCGACTTTGCTATCCACGATTTCGTCAAGCAGGCGCTTTTGTCCCTTCTTCCGGTAATTCATGCCCGAACCGAGATCGGAAATTACTTCGAATTTCCATCCATTGGTGGCGCAGAACAGTTCAAGCACCTGTTTCTGACGCTCTAGGTCGGCTTTTTTGGTCGTTACTGGAGACACGAGCGCACGATAGTCCGATGGGGCGCCTCAGCAGCGTGAAACAATTCCGGACGGAACTTTGCGAGATCACGGGCACAATCCGTCGAGCGGCTTCCCATCGCCGCAACGTGGACACCGAAACACCCAGCGCCTTGGCAGCCGCACCTATGCTCACGAATCTGTTCATATTGGGTAGGCTAGCGTCAATTGGAGAGAAATCAAACGGACTGCTCACCGCCCCCGGCCGCCTTGAGAGGCGATGCGAGCCAAAGCTGCCGGCTCTGCCCGAAGGTGTTTTATTGAAATTGGGTATATTGAATTTATCAACGTTTGATTGCATATCGGCCCGACGGGCACGTGCAAGGCGGGGATCGAATGTCCATAACAGCCCGTCATTCGTCCATGACGGTTTGACAGTGACGGGCGCTTTACCCATTTTCCCTGTTCTGTGGTCTGCCGCGATTTGCGCGGAGGGTTTTGGTGGAAATCGAAAAACAAATGGAAATTCATGAAGTTAGTCGTTGTTGAATCACCCGCGAAGGCGAAGACGATCAACGCCTATTTGGGCCGCGGCTACGAGGTGCTGGCCTCGTTCGGTCACGTCCGTGACCTCCCTCCCAAAGACGGCTCGGTCGATCCCGACCGTAATTTTCACATGATATGGGAAGTTGATCCTAAGGCCCAGAAGACTCTGAATAACATCGTCAAAGCCCTCAAGGCCGCACAGACCCTGATACTGGCGACCGACCCTGATCGCGAAGGCGAGGCGATTTCCTGGCACGTTCTGGAGACCCTCAAGCAGAAGCGCGCAATCAAGGACCAGGCCGTCGAGCGGGTGGTATTCAATGCCATCACCAGGCAGGCGGTAGCCGAAGCCATGCGCCATCCGCGCAGCATCGATCAGGCGCTGGTGGATGCGTACCTGGCCCGCCGGGCGCTGGACTATCTCGTGGGCTTCACCCTGTCGCCAGTGCTGTGGCGCAAGCTGCCGCGCGCGCGGTCGGCCGGCCGGGTGCAATCGGTCGCCCTGCGGCTGGTTTGCGATCGCGAGTTGGAAATCGAGAAATTCGTTCGCCGCGAATACTGGTCGCTGGTGGCGACGCTGGCGACGCCCCGCGGCGATACTTTCGAGGCCCGCCTGGTTGGCGCCGATGGCAAGAAGATCCAGCGGCTTGATATCGGCACCGGGGCCGAAGCCGAAGCCTTCAAGCAGGCGCTGGGGACGGCGGCCTTCACGGTGAAGTCCGTGGAAGCCCGGCCTTTCCGGCGCCATCCCCATCCGCCCTTCACGACCTCCACACTGCAGCAGGAGGCGAGCCGTAAGCTCGGCCTCGCGCCCGCCCACACGATGCGACTCGCGCAGCGGCTTTACGAGGGCATCGCCCTTGACGGCGAGACCGTCGGCCTCATTACCTATATGCGCACGGACGGCGTGCAGATCGCCGACGAAGCGATCGCCGCCATCCGCAAAATGATCGGTTCCTCCTATGGGCAGAATTATCTTCCTGGTGCGCCGCGCCCCTATCAGGTGAAAGCCAAGAACGCCCAGGAAGCCCACGAGGCGATTCGTCCGACCGATCCCGCCCGCCGTCCCCAGGACGTCAAGCGCCATCTCGATGCCGAGCAGGCGAAGCTCTACGAGCTGATCTGGCAGCGGGCAATGGCGTCGCAAATGGAATCCGCCGAGCTTGAGCGAACCACGGTCGATATCGAGGCCAAGGTCGCGGCGCGGCTTCTCGAGCTGCGGGCCACCGGAACCGTGATCAAATTCGACGGCTTTCTCACCCTTTACCAGGAAGGCCGTGACGACGAAGCGGCGGATGAGGAGTCACGGCGCCTCCCGACGATGGCGGCCGGCGAACCGCTGACCCGCAAAGCGATCGTTGCGACCCAACACTTCACGGAGCCGCCGCCGCGCTATTCGGAGGCGTCGCTGGTCAAGCGCATGGAGGAGCTGGGCATCGGCCGGCCCTCGACCTACGCATCGATCCTGCAGGTGCTGCAGGATCGCGAATATGTGCGCCTCGACAAGCGCCGGCTGGTGCCGGAGGATCGCGGCCGCATCGTCGTGGCCTTCCTGGAAAGCTTCTTCTCGCGCTACGTCGCTTACGACTTTACCGCCGATCTCGAAGAGCAGCTCGATCTCGTCTCGAACAACGAACTGGAATGGCACGATCTCCTGCGCCAGTTCTGGCGAGACTTCACGGCCGCTGTCGGCGAGGTGAAGGATGTGCCGAGGGCGCAAGTGATCGACGCGCTCGACGAGTTGCTGGGGCCGCACCTCTTCCCACCGCGCGCCGACGGCACCGACCCGCGGCTGTGCCCGGTATGCGGCACTGGGCGGCTGTCGCTTAAGCTCGGCCAGTACGGTGCCTTCATCGGCTGCTCCAACTTTCCCGAATGCCGCAATACGCGGCCCCTCTCGGTGCCAGGCGGCGACGGCGCGGAGGAGACCGGCACCAAGGTGCTTGGCATCGATCCTGACAGCGGCCTCGAGGTGACGCTGCGCACGGGCCGTTTCGGCCCCTACGTGCAGCTTGGCGAGGCCGTGAACGGGGCGAAGCCCAAGCGCACCGGCCTGCTGCGCGGCATGCAGGCGGGCGACATCGATCTCGACACGGCGCTCAAGCTCTTGTCGCTGCCGCGCGAAATCGGCCGCCATCCGGAAGACGGCGCGCCCGTCGTTGCCAATAACGGCCGCTTCGGCCCTTATGTCCAGCATGGCAAGACCTACGCCAATCTTGAGGCGGACGATGACCTCTTCCACATCGGCCTCAACCGTGCGGTGACGCTGATCGCCGAGAAAATCGCCAAAGGACCACGCGGCCGCCGGTTCGGCGGCGATCCCGGCCGCTCGCTCGGCGAGCACCCCGCCAAGGGCGGGCCGGTGGTCGTGAAGGCCGGCCGCTACGGCCCCTATGTGAGCCACGACGGCATCAACGCCACCTTGCCGAGGGACAAGGCGCCGGAGACCCTCACGCTTGAGGAAGCGCTGCCGTTGCTGGCGGCGCGAGCCGAGCAGATCGCCAATGGCGGCGGACGCCCGCCTCCGCGCCGTAAGACGGGGAAATCTTCCGCCAAGTCGGCGCCGCCGCACCGACCCGCCGGGGGAAAAACCGCAAAGCCCGTGGCGGCAAAGCCCGCGGCCAAACCCGGCAAGGCAGGCGTCGCAAAATCCGCAAAGCCCGCCCGGCCCCCCGCCAAGCCGGCAAGACCCAGGAAAGTGGCGGAAAAATCAGCCAAAAAACCGGTAACCAAGCCCGCCGCACCGAAGGTTACCCCAAAGCGCGCCAAGCGCCCCGGATGAGGCGACTGGCAATTCCGAACGACCGGCACTATTTTGGGAGTGTCGCCCGCGACACGGGCGATCCAGTAGCCCGCGGCAGCTCGCCAGACATGCGAGTGCCGATGGTTACCGGCAGCCCGGCTTTCGCCGGGCACATCGAAAATTTATTCGGCCCGCCTGGAGGAAGCGAGGTGCTGGATCGCTTGAAGCTTGACCCGCGCGGATTTCGCTTCGCCCAGTCCGGGTCGCACTGACCCGGATTTGACGGTGCTCCATCCGGGCTGCTGCGCAGAGGCCATTTCTGGACGTCTATTTGAATCCCCAATCCCGCAGACACCCCCCCTTCCCCTCGAAAGAGGACGTGCTTGCCTTCATCGGCAAGCAAGCCGGCAATGTCGGCACCCGCGAGATCGCCCGCGCCTTCGGTCTCAAGAACGCGGATCGCGCCGCGCTGCGGCAGATGCTGCGGGACCTCGCCGATGAGGGGGTGATCGAAAAGCGGCGCAAGAAGCTGCACCACGCCGGCGCGTTGCCCAATGTCGTGGTCGTAGATATCACGGGACGTGACGCTGACGGCGAGCTCATCGCCATTCCGGCTGAATGGGACGAGGAAGCCCACGGCGAGCCGCCCAAGATCCGCCTCCCCCGGCTTCGCCGCGCCGGCCAAGGCCAGGTGGCGGGGGTCGGCGACCGCACGCTTGTGCGCACCGAAAGATCGAGCGAGGCCGAGGAGGGCATTCTTTATCAGGCCCGTATCATCAAAATCATCGACCGCGCCAAGCATCGCGCGCTCGGTGTGTTTCGCAAGCTCGCGAGCGGTGGCGGCAGACTGGTCTCGATCGATAAGAAGAGCGTCGGACGCGAACTGGCAATCCCGGCAGGCGCAACCCTTGACGCCGAGGAAGGCGACCTCGTCTCCGTCGAGGTGAGCCGACGCGGACGCCTCGGACTGCCGAGCGGGCGAGTGGTGGAGCGGCTCGGCTCGCTCGCAACCGAAAAGGCTGCGAGCCTGATTGCGATCCACGCCCACGGCATTCCTCACGTCTTCTCGCGTGAAGTGTTGCATGAAGCCGACGCCGCACGTCCGGCGAGACCGGAGGGTCGGGAGGACTGGCGAGAGGTTCCTTTGGTCACCATCGATCCGGTCGATGCCAAGGATCATGATGACGCGGTCTATGCGCGCGCTGATACCGACCCGAAAAATCCGGGCGGATTCGTCATCGACGTTGCGATTGCCGACGTCGCCTCCTACGTCACGCCCGGTTCGGCGCTTGACCGCGAGGCGGCGGCGCGCGGCAATACGGTTTATTTCCCGGATCGCGTGGTGCCGATGCTGCCCGAGCGCATCTCCAACGACCTGTGCTCGCTGCGACCCGGCCTCGATCGCCCGGCGATCGCGGTGCGCATGGTGGTCGGGGCCGATGGGCGCAAGCGCGAGCATCGCTTTCATCGCGTCCTGATCCGCTCGTTCGGCAAGCTACACTATGCACAGGTCCAGGCCGCCGCGGACGGCCGACCCGACGACGCGACCGCGCCGCTGCTCGATCTCGTCATCGCGCCGCTTTATGCTGCCTATGGCGCCGTCAAGCGCGCCCGCGACCAGCGCGGTCCGCTCGATCTCGATCTGCCGGAGCGCAAAATCCTGCTCAAGCCTGACAATACGATCGACCGGGTGATTTCACCGCAGCGGCTCGACGCGCACCGGCTGATCGAAGAATTCATGATTCTCGCCAACGTGTCGGCGGCGGAGACCCTGGAGCGCGCAGGAGTGCCGTTGATCTACCGCGTCCACGACGAGCCGGCGGCGGAAAAGCTTCATGCGCTGCAGGAATTCCTGGCGACGTTGGATATCTCGCTGCCCAAGAGCGGCGCCCTGCGGCCCGACGGCTTTAACCGCATTCTTGACCGCGTCAAAGGGCGCGATATTGAAAACCTGGTCAACGAAGTGGTGCTGCGCACCCAGGCCCAGGCCGAGTACGCGGCGGAGAACTACGGACATTTCGGCCTCAATCTCAAGCGCTATGCCCATTTCACTTCGCCGATCCGGCGCTATGCGGATCTCGTCGTTCACCGCGCCTTGATCCGCGCCCTCAAGCTCGGCGGAGACGGCCTGCCAGTAGCCGAAACCATCCGTTCGCTCGCCGAACTGTCCGCCCGCATTTCGGCCGCCGAGCGCCGCGCTATGGCGGCCGAGCGCGAAACGGTTGATCGCCTGATCGCCCATTTCCTGGCCGACCGTGTCGGCGCGGTCTTCGAAGGCCATATCAGCGGCGTCACCCGCTCCGGCCTGTTCGTCAAACTCGACGATACGGGCGCCGACGGCTTCATCCCGGCGGCTACACTGGGCGACGATTATTTCCGGCACCACGAGCGCGGTCACGCGCTGATCGGTGACGCCGGCGGCGAAACCTACCGGCTCGGCGATGCCGTGACCGTGCGCCTCGTCGAGGCGGCGCCGGTTGCAGGCGCACTGAGGTTCGAGATGCTTTCGCGGGGCCGCGATGCCAAGGCGCGCGGTCTGGTGAAGGGTCAGCGGCTGGCATCGGCGCGCAGATCGCGACGCCGGAGGGACACCAACGAGGGCGCTTGCGGCCGTGATGCCGACCGCAAACGCAAGCGCCGCCGATGAGCGGGCGAGCTTCCTCGCCGGAGCCCGTGCCGCCGTT
>JASHRR010000230.1 GCA_030037185.1 Xanthobacteraceae bacterium
TCGGTCTTGATATACGCGATCGCCACCACGAAAGAACGCTCCCCCATGGCAGCGAGCATAAGCGCCGTGGCGGCGATCTGGGTGAGTGCCCCGCCGAACAGCCACGGCCAAAACTCGAGGGTGGGGCGCGGCAGCGTGCGCCCCGTCGCGACGAGCACCACGAGGAAGATCACGGCGAACGGGCAGCCGAACAGGAAGCGCACCTGCGTTGCCCCGACCGTACCGAGCTTGCCGGTCAGTTCGCGCTGCGCCGCATTGCGTATGGTCTGGGCAGCGGCCGCGACGATCGTGAAGGCGGCCCACAGCCAGCCGGCACCGGCCACTGTCAATCCGCCCGGGGCTTTTCGGCGGTCAGCATGTAGTTCACATCCATGTCGGACGACAACCGCCATTGATCGACCAGCGGATTGTAGATGATGCCGGTTTCGCCGATGACCCGAAGGCCAGCCCGCCGCATGACGCTCTCAAGTTCGCCCGGGACGACAAATTTGTCCCATCGGTGAGTGCCCCGGGGCAGCCAGCGCAGGACGTATTCGGCGCCGATGATGGCGAGCGCGAAGCTTTTGAGCGTACGGTTGAGGGTTGCGGCGATCATCAGCCCGCCCTCTTTCACCATCCCGGAACAGTAGCGCACGAACAGCCCGACGTCGGCAACGTGCTCCACCACTTCCATCGCCAGCACCACCTCGAAGCGTTCGCCGGCCTCGGCGAGGGCCTCGGCGGCTGCCACCCGGTAGTCGATCGTGAGGCCAAGCCGCTGCGCGTGCAGCTGAGCGGCCTTGATATTGTCGAGCGACGGATCGGCCCCGACGACGCTGGCGCCGAGCCGTGCCAGCGGCTCACACAAAAGCCCTCCGCCACAGCCGATATCGAGAATGCGCAGGCCATCGAGACAGGGCGGCTGGCCGGCGTTGCGACCGAACTGCCGGCACACCGCATCGCGAATGAAGGCGAGCCGGACCGGATTGAACCTGTGCAGCACCGCCATTTTTCCGCCGGGATCCCACCAGTCCTCGGCAAATCGCGCAAACCGGCCGACCTCGGCTGCATCGACCGTCGCGTCGGCAAGGACATCTGAATGTGTCGTCGGGTCGGCCATGTTAACGCTTTCGTCTCGTCAGCTCCCCGCCGCGCAAGGCAGGGAGGGGTTGAGGTTGCCCCGCCGCCGGCTCACCGTTATGTATACGCGCCATTTTGGCCCCGCCTACCCCCGCTTTTGCGGGCGGGCAGAGAATTTGAGTTCCCCTATGGCTCGATTGGTCATGAAGTTCGGCGGCACCTCGGTGGCCGATATCGAGCGGATCCGCAACGTTGCGCGCCATGTCAAGCGCGAGGTCGATGCCGGCCATGAGGTTGCGGTTGTGGTCTCGGCCATGTCGGGGGCGACCAATCGGCTGGTGGAATGGTGCCGCGAAGCTGCGGCCCTGCACGATGCCCGGGAATACGATGTGGTGTTGGCCTCCGGCGAGCAGGTTACGGCGGGTCTGCTCGCCATCGCCCTGCAGGCGATCGGAATCGCCGCACGATCCTGGCAGGGTTGGCAACTGCCCATCATCACCTCCGATGCCCATGCGTCAGCCCGCATCCTCAGCGTCAATGGCGGCGAGCTCATCAAGCGTCTGCGTGCATGCAATGAGGTCGCGGTCATTTCCGGCTTCCAGGGTATCTACCCGCAGACCGGCCGAATCACCACCCTGGGTCGCGGCGGTTCCGATACTTCAGCGGTCGCGGTCGCCGCCGCCATCGCGGCTAATCGCTGCGATATCTACACCGATGTTGATGGCGTCTACACGACCGACCCTCGTGTGGTCCCCAAGGCGCGGCGGCTTGAGCGTATCGCCTTCGAGGAAATGCTCGAGCTCGCCTCCCAGGGCGCCAAGGTCCTCCAGGTGCGCTCGGTCGAACTCGGCATGGTGCACCGAGTCCCGATATTCGTCCGCTCAAGCTTCGATTCGCCAGACGGCATCGATCCGCACAAGTACCCGACCGGCACCTTGATTTGCGACGAGGAGGAACTCGTGGAACAGCACGTCGTCACCGGAATCGCTTTTTCCAAGGACGAGGCGCAGATCTCGATTCGCAATGTTCAGGACAAGCCGGGGGTAGCGGCCAATATTTTTGGCCCTCTGGCTGACGCCAACATCAATGTCGATATGATCGTCCAGAACGTGTCGGCGGACGGCGCTACCACTGATCTTACTTTTACGGTTCCGGCTGCCGATTTCGAGCGCGCCAAGCAGACGATATCCGCCGCAAGGACGCAGATCGGCTATGAACGCCTCGACGGTGCAACCGATGTTACCAAGGTTTCAGTCATCGGGGTTGGCATGCGCAGCCATGCCGGCGTGGCGGCCAAAGCCTTTCGATCCCTCGCTGACCGCGGCATCAATATTCGCGCGATCACGACCTCGGAAATCAAGTTCTCTCTGCTGATCGATTCAGCCTACACGGAACTCGCGGTCCGGACCTTGCATTCACTATACGGGCTGGATAAATCATAGGTCTTATAGTGCATTGCAACATCGCCTTTCGCCTTGCGGCCCGCATGCTTCATTCGCTATAGCCATGGGGTGCGGCGCTGCTGTGCCGGAGCGTGCGCGCCATTTCCTGTTGATGTAAGCCTGTCAGGGGCAAGCCGGCTTGGACATTCGGCCTGAGGGACCTCACGCCATGCGCGGCGCGCTAGGCGGTCCGCGTGTATTGTTGCGCCGGCTTCGCGAAGTGATGGCGGAACGGGTCAGCGCGCAGGAACGCCTTGACAAGATCGTAGTGCTGATCGCTGCCAACATGGTGGCGGAGGTGTGTTCCGTCTACGTGCTGCGCGTTGACTCGACGCTTGAACTGTACGCCACCGAGGGCCTCAACCGGGAAGCCGTCCACCAGACCGTGATGGGCTCGGACGAAGGGCTGGTCGGCCTGGTGGCGAGCGAAGCCTCCGCTGTCAACCTTTCCGACGCGCACGCGCACCCGGCCTTCTCGTATCGGCCAGAAACCGGCGAAGAGATCTACCATTCCTTCCTCGGCGTGCCGATCCTGCGCGCCGGCAACACACTCGGCGTGCTGGTGGTGCAGAACCGGGCGCGCCGCACTTATTCGGAGGAAGAGGTCGAGGCGCTGCAGACCACCGCCATGGTGCTGGCGGAAATGATCGCCTCCGGCGAACTGGCGGCGCTCGCGCAGCCGGGCGCCGAACCGGCCGTGCGCCGCAGCCTGCGGCTTCAAGGCTGCGTGCTCAATGAAGGCATTGCGCTGGGTCACGTGGTCCTGCACGAGCCGCGTGTGATCATCACCAACTTCATTGCCGACGACATTGCCAAGGAACGCGCACGGCTTGAGACTGCGATTACGGCGTTGCGCGCCGATCTCGATACCATGCTCGAGCACGGTGATGTGGCGGAAGGCGGCGAGCATCGCGAAGTCCTCGAAGCCTACCGCATGTTCGCCCATGACCGCGGCTGGGTGCACAAACTCGAGGAAGCGGTCTTGACGGGCCTCACCGCAGAAGCCGCGGTCGAGCGCGTGCAGTCCGACACCCGCGCCCGCATGCTGCGTCAGACCGACCCCTATCTGCGCGAACGCCTGCACGATCTCGATGACCTGGCAAACCGCTTGTTGCGGCAATTGCTCGGCCGCGACCACGCCCCTGCCCGCGAACATCTGCCCGAAAACGCGATCATCGTGGCGCGATCGATGGGACCGGCGGCCCTGCTGGACTATGACCGCAAGCGCCTGCGCGCCCTGGTGCTGGAGGAGGGCGGGCCCACATCCCATGTGGCGATTATCGCTCGCGCCCTCGGGATTGCCGCGGTCGGCGACGTCAACAATGCAATCGGCTTCGTCGATTCCGGTGAGGCGATCATTGTCGATGGCACCAGCGGCGAAGTGCACGTTCGCCCCTCGCCTGAACTCGAAGCCGCCTATATCGAGCGGGTGCGGGTGCGGGCGCGCCGCCAGCTGCAGTATCAGGCACTGCGCGACAAGCCGTGTGTGACCCGAGACGGCGTCGAGATATCTCTGTTCCTCAACGCCGGGTTGCTGGTCGATTTGCCGCACATCGAAGAAACCGGAGCTTCCGGGGTCGGCCTGTTCCGCACCGAATTGCAGTTCATGGTGGCGGGCCAGTTTCCGCGGATCAGCGAGCAGCTGTCGCTATACCGCTCGGTATTGGACGCCGCCGCCGGGCGTCCGGTCACATTCCGCACCCTCGATGTCGGCGGCGACAAGGTGCTGCCCTACATGCGCATCGTCGAGGAAGAAAATCCTGCGCTCGGCTGGCGCGCGATCCGCTTGGGGCTCGACCGCCCGGCCCTCCTGCGCAGCCAGATTCGCGCCTTGCTGCGCGCCGCATTGGGACGCGAGCTCAGAATGATGTTCCCGATGATTGCGGCGGTGCGCGAGTTCGATGAAGCCAAAGAGTTGGTCGAGCGCGAGTTGACGTACCTGCGCCGCCACAACCACAGGCTCCCGGAGCGGGTCGAGATCGGCGCGATGGTGGAGGTGCCCTCGTTGCTCTATCAGCTCGACGAGCTGTTGGATCGTGTAGACTTTCTCTCGGTCGGCTCAAACGATCTGGCGCAGTTCCTGTTTGCCGCCGATCGCGGCAATCCGCGCGTCAGCACGCGCTTTGACGAGCTGTCGATGCCCATGCTGCGCGCTCTGCGCGACATCGCCGAACGCGGTGAAGCCCATGCCAAGCCAGTGACGGTGTGCGGCGAGATGGCATCGAAGACGGTGAGCGCGCTCGCCCTCATTGCGCTGGGGTACCGAAAATTGTCGCTGGTTCCCTCGGCGGTGGGTCCGATCAAGGCGATGGCCCTCGAACTCGATGTCGGCAAGGCCGAAGCGCTGGTGCAGGCTCTGATCTCGGGTAAAGACGGCGGCAGGTCGATCCGCGACAAGTTGATCGCGTTTGCGGAAACGCAAGGCATTCCCCTGTAAGCTGAGCAGTTTTGATGCTTCCCGAAACGAAACTCGATGTCATGCTGGCGCGCCACGCGTCATTGGAGGCGGAACTCTCCCGCCCGCTCGGCGCCGACGCCTATGTGAAACTGACCCGCGAACTTGCCGAGATCGCCCCGGTGGTGGAAAAGGTGAAGGCCTATCGCAGCGCGGTGGCCGATCTCGCCGATCTCGCCGCGATCATTGCGGATAGCGCCACTGAGCCGGACTTGCGGGCCATCGCGGCCGCAGAGAAACCGGTTGTCGAGGCCCGCCGCGGCGCACTTGAGCATGATCTTCGCCTGGCGCTAATCCCCAAGGACGCGATGGATGACAACAACGTCATTCTGGAAATCCGGGCCGGGACCGGAGGCGACGAAGCAGCGCTGTTCGCCGGCGACCTGTTTCGCATGTATGAACGCTACGCCGCCATCCACGGCTGGCGGGCCGACATCCTTTCCGCCAGCGAGGGCACCAAGGGCGGTTACAAGGAGATTATCGCCGAGGTCACCGGACGCGGCGCTTTTGCACGGCTTAAATTCGAATCGGGCGTGCACCGCGTGCAGCGCGTTCCCGATACCGAAGCCTCGGGCCGAATTCATACTTCGGCTGCAACCGTTGCGGTGCTGCCGGAGGCCGCCGACGTCGACGTCGGCATCGACGACAAGGACCTGCGCATCGAGACCATGCGGTCCCAGGGTGCTGGCGGCCAGCATGTCAACAAGACCGAATCGGCGATTCGCATCACCCATCTGCCAACCGGCATCGTGGTGATGATGCAGGAGGAGCGCTCGCAACATCGCAACCGCGCCAAAGCTATGTCGCTGCTGCGCGCCAAACTGTACGACGTCGAACGCCAGCGCCTTGACGCCGCGCGCGCCGCCGAACGGCGCGGCCAGGTCGGCAGCGGCGATCGCTCCGAACGCATCCGAACCTACAATTTCCCCCAAGGGCGCGTCACCGATCACCGCATCAGCCTGACCCTCCACAAGCTGCCGCAGGTGATCGAGGGCGAAGCCCTGGACGAGATCATCGATGCTTTGATTACGGAACATCAAGCCTCGCTGCTGGCCGCGCAGGACCAGCCGCAAGCCCGAGCGCAGCCTTGAGCGGCGCTGCCCTCTGCGTCGACGCGCTACGCCGCGAAGTCGCGCGGCGCTTTCGTGACCGCGGGCTCGATACGCCCGATCTCGACGCGCGAATCCTGGTTGGCCATGCACTCGGCCTCGACCGCACGGCCCTTCTGCTCGCCGGCGAGCGGCGTCTTGAGCCGACCGAGATCGCTCGGGTCGAAACGCTGGCAGCGCGCAGGCTCCGCCGCGAGCCGGTCGCTCGCATTACCGCGACCAAGGAATTCTGGGGCCTGCCGTTAAGGATTACG
>JASHRR010000231.1 GCA_030037185.1 Xanthobacteraceae bacterium
TTTGAAGGCGAACCGCCAAGGCGTACCGGAATCGGTCGTTGGGCCCGGCCTGCCCATCCCCCGCCACGCCCTCGATATTCCAGACCGTATGCCAGAACTGCGCGTCAATGTGTCAACCGCGTCCAGGGTGAGCGTGCCCATGTCCTTGTAGATGTTCAGCGCACGTTCGATGAGCGTACCGATTCCAGCCGGAGGGGTTGCGCTCGCATTGTCGTCCCGATGGCGCAGTCGCTCCGCCCATCGCTGACCCTGACGTATCTGGTCGTCGATGACATCGTATCCGAGCTTGACCCCATGGGCGACCGTGTTGTCAGCACCGTCGGCCGCGGTGGTTCCGCCCGGCGTCGATTTTGCGCGACCGGGGAAACCGGCCCCACGGACATAAGCCATCGAATCACGAATCGGCGCGTCACGCTCAAGGTCCGGCCTGTGATGCCGTTCAACCTTGTCCATGGCCTGACCTCCTCCCCTGTCGGGCTCTCGACCGATGCGTGACAGGTCATCCTCGCCCGCGATGTCGTCCACGATAATCCACGAAATACATGGCACTCATGGATGGTCGTATCCGACGATGTCCTCCAGCGGCGGCCATTTCGCAATCGCATGGGCGGCGAGGCGCCCGGACATGACGGCCGCCTCCACGCATCCTGCATTATATCCGCAATCTGTCCAATCCCCCGCGATCGTCATATTGTCATAAGTATTATCGAGAGGAGAGATACGATAACGCAACGTTCCCGGTAGCATTAATACGTAACGATCTGTCGGATTTACGTTCGCGGTCCAGTATTGCGACGAAAATCGGTTTTCCCCACGGGCGGGCGGACTCTCCCGACCTGGCTCGGTCGGATCGGACAGTAGATCCCACCGGAATTCTCCGGCGCGTCGGTTTGCTTTGGGCCACAGACGATGAACCTGATGATTCAGGAAGTCGATCGCGGCACGCTTTACTTCATCGACCCGGGCCGCCTCGTATCCATTATCGGAACGATCCGGCGGTGGCGGCGTATCTGTCAGAACACCACAGAAATACGCAACCGATCTGGGCTCATGTTTCCAATCTTCTTGCGGAACCACGTGCCCCATGTCGGCCCATGTGTCGAACGGCTTGGCGAAAGCCGATAGAATAACCGGCGGGTCGATCCACCCGAGCTGACGCATGTCCTGTCTCATCCATATCTGGAATGTTTGCGTCGCCACGGTTTTGACGTTCTGGACCATGTCGCGCCATCGCGCGTCGCGTTCTAGAATTTCCCGGCAGACAAATGGAATGGCCCCAACACTGACGCCCAGAACGACGAAATCGAAGTCGTGCGTGACGCGCAATGTTTTAGTCGCAGTCTTTCGCCGGTCCCAGTGCGACTCGAACCTTAAGCCTTCGCGCTGAAGGCGGGCTCCGTTGACGAGTTGGTGGAAATCCGGGGCTGACGGCCAGCACGGTACGCCCTTGACGTCGATCAGCGGCCGATATTCGCCGCCGCCGTCGACCTGCGCCTGAACGTCGAACTCAAGTGCTTCAACATAAGGCCGCTCGCCGGGAAGCTGTGCTTCGGCGGGACAGAGCTTTACATTCTCGAGCCGATGAAAGAATTCGAAGCGAACTCCACGCTTTTTCAAAACTTCATAATACGGTGCAAACACGCAATCTCCCATCCCGGATCGCATCCTCCAGAACAACGTGCCCCGATAGGTGAAAAACATGCGTAACGTGCCGCGCAACGCCGGTCCTGCGGCCATCCTAGGACGCGCGGGATCGCCGTCTTCGTAGGCCAGCGCCAGGTCATACAGGCCCCTTAAGAAGGCGGAGTTCAGCGCGCGCTCCGAGGCCCCATTTATGCGCAACCATTCGCGGCATTCGTAGTCGTCCAGGGCGCTCAGGCCGCGCGGGTCGGTCAGCAGCCGGAAACGCACGGCGCCAATCAGGAATGCCAGTACAAGGTCGACGACCTCCCATTTGCAACGGATGTCATCGTCCTCGGCAATCAGGGTCTCAAGCTGGATCCGGACCCTGGACACCACCGCTTCGACCAAGCGCCCAAACAGGTTTTCAGGGAACGTGGGTAAGAACTTCACGGCCGCATCGAGCAGCGCTAGCGCCTCGCTCAATCCGGCGGCGGTCGACAGAACGCCCAGTTTCAGAAGGTGCGAGAGTTTGGCGACGAGCGATCGAACATTTCCCTGGGCTGACTCGCTGTCTTCGGCCGGCCACCCTGAGTCGCTGACATCTTCCCACTCGGAGTCGGGTTGGTCAGCTTCTCGCCGCGTATGCGCCACAAACAGCAGAGTCCGCAGCAGGACCAGCGTACGCAAGAAATAGCTGCGAATTGTGAACGGATTGAATGTCGTGAACGGATCGCCCGGCAAGCCCTTAACCGGAGGAAAATGGGTCAGCCATTTCGACCATCCGATCAGCTGCGAGTAATCCGCAACGCCGACATGGGGCTCGGAAAAAAACGCATCACGCCAATCGGCGATCGAGCAAATACGAGGATCGCGTCCAAGTTCTGCGTAACACTCGCGTAACAGCTGAAAGGCATTCTCATAAGAGCCGAGCCAGATATGCAGGCCGTGCTCTTCGATCCGTCCGGCGCGGCCGCGGCCGGATGCGCCCTTACCACCAAGGCGCCAGCCAGTCTGGTAGATCGTGACCTGGTATTTTCCACGGTGCCGTGGCCGTGTGAGTTCGAATGCCGCCGTAATGGACGCACAGCCGCCCCCTACAATGGCCACCTTGATCGGCCGATCCGACCGCATTCCATACTCTACTCTGCATTCATGTTACTGGAATAGCGACTATTTCCAGCGGAATGGCAACCTATCCCGCGACGCGATTGTGGCTCGATCTAGGGATATACGTCAATACGCGATGGTCGGCGATTTCCCAATTCCGAGCCGGCCCAAAAAATAATCGCCAGTGTGAACGCCTTCACATACACGGTGCGTTCGCGCCGACATCGTGTGAGCACCAAGGACAGTCTGAACTTATAATTGATTTATCCGTCGTCCTTGTACAAAATGCCTTCGAAACAGGGATCGCTGAATACAAAATACGCGGTATCCGAGTCCGGTTTGGACCTGTTGCCATTCCGCCGCTGGATGCGTTTTGTTGACCTGGAATTCCCGCCGTGTTGGCTGGGTTTGGGCACTACGGGTTTATGCGGGAGGAAGTTATGGACCAGGATCTGCTGGTTTTTAACGGTATCGACGCCACTACCGGCGCGTACCTGCAAAGCCCGATGTCCGCGAGCGAGGTATCGCTGCTGGCGCGCGGCGAAACGCTCGATTCCGAGCATGTGGCCGAGCTCAAAGCGCGCCACCAGAGGGAATCGCAGGGCTACTATGGCATCATCGAAGGCGTCGACCCCAAAGACCTCGCGCAGACCGGTTGGGGCGTCATCTTCCCCTACAACCACGACCCGGCGATCCGTGAGGCGCTGGCACCTCTGCTCGATCTGCGCCGCGCCCAGGCCGCGGCGAAGAACGAACGCTACTACCGCGAATACATCGGCGCCGCGGCTTACCGTCCGGGCGAATCGAAGACCGCGTTTCTAGAGCGGCAGGGCGCCGGCCCGGGGCCGGCCGATCCAGACAAGGTACCCTATTATCTGCTCCTGGTCGGCGATCCGCAGGCCATCCCCTACCGATTTCAATACCAGCTGGACGTACAATATGCCGTCGGGCGTATCGCATTCGACACCCCGGACGAGTACGCGCGGTATGCCCGCAGCGTTGCGCGGGCGGAGACGGGCGGGCTGGCGCTGGCGCGGTGCGCGGCGTTTTTCGGCGCGGCCAATCCGGGCGACCCAGCCACCAATATGAGCGCGATTGACCTGGTGGCACCGCTCGCGGAGTTCGCCGTTAGAGACCAGCCGGGTTGGACAATTGACACGATCCCGCCGGGAGAAGCTGTCAAGACGCGCCTCGCGAGCCTGCTGGGCGGAGCCGATACGCCCGCCCTGCTGTTCACCGCGAGCCACGGTCTGTCCTGGCCCAACGGACACGCGCGGCAGCTCGCCGAACAGGGGGCACTGATTTGCCAGGATTGGCCTGGCCCTTCGCGGAAGCCGCCGCCCTCGCCCGACTCCTACTTTACCGGCGATGACCTTGCGCCCGACGCGCGCATGCTTGGGCTGATCGGGATGCATTTCGCCTGCTATGGTGCCGGCACCCCACAGTACGACGATTATGCGTATACAGCTCGGGGCGCTACCAAGCGCGGGGCTATCGCGCCATGCGGATTTGTGGCGCGGCTGCCGCAGCGGATGTTGGCGCATCCGCGCGGCGGCGCGCTGGCAGTGATCGCACACGTCGAGCGCGTCTGGAGCTGCTCCTTCAAGTGGACGGGCGGGGTACGGCAATTGCAGACGTTCCAAAGCACGCTGAAGCGCCTGATGGAAGGCCATCCCGTAGGGTCGGCGCTGGAATACTTCAACAGCCGGTACGCGGAGCTTTCCAGCGATCTTTCGAGCGAGCTTGAAGACATAAAATACGGCAAGACTCCCAACGACTACGAGTTGGCTGGCATGTGGACCGCGAACAACGACGCGCGCAGCTACTCGGTAATTGGAGATCCAGCGGTGCGGCTGCATCTGGCGGCCGATGCCGCAGCCGAGATGCGCCCCGTCACTGCGGCGCCGATTGAGGTGAAATCCGCGACGCCTCCATCTCCGTAACGGCGCGCCCGGGCGCCGACGGCAAGGTGGACGAAGCATTGCGATCAGGGTGCGGGCCAATCGGACGGAGGTCATTAGGTACAGTTTATCGTCGCGCGATAAAAAGGGACGCCAAAATGGATTACGCCGATCTAGAAGTTCGCATCCTCAAGAAGGATGCCAACGGGTATCCCGTCGAAATCACGTTCAACGGCGAACAGGAGTTTCCCCGTGGCGTTCTCTCTCCCGATCTGCCGGTTTTGACCGCCGGTGCAGCCTCCGGCCTGGACGGCGTGAGGATGTTCCAGTGGCTCTTCTCCGACGACGCACTCAAAACCGCCTGGGCAAACGCGCGCGGCCAGAAGCCACAACGTCGCATCCGGCTGCGCATCGACGAAGGCGCTCCGGAACTGCACCGGATCCCCTGGGAGCTCCTGCGCGACATCGGCGAAGGCGGCGTGGCGCTCGATTTAGCTGCCTGCGAAGCTACTCCCTTCTCCCGCTACATCGCGGGCGCGTGGGTTCCCGGAAGTCCCATCCTCAAGCGGCCCGTCCACGTCCTCGTCGCCGTCGCGAACCCGAGCAATCTCGCCGATTTCGGACTCCCTGCCATTGACCCGGACGCCGAGTTTAAGCTGCTGCAGGACGCGGTCGCAGGCAACTCGAACATTAAACTCCAGAAGCTCGAAGGTCCCTGCACACTAGAGGCGATCGATGCGGCCCTTCGCAAGGGAATCCACATTCTGCATTTCGTCGGACACGGCAAATACGCGGACGGAACGTCCGTCCTGTTCCTGTGCGACGCGCAGGGCAAGGTGCGACGCGCCAAGGATACCGATATCGCCGAAATGTTCGTGCGCCAACTTGTCGATGCCGGCGCCCAGGCTGACGACAAGCTGCGCCTAGTCTATCTCTCCAGTTGCCAGACCGCGACTCGCGCCCCCACCGAAGCCTTCCGCGGGCTTGCGCCCCGCCTGGTCGCCGCCGGCCTACCGGCCGTGCTTGCGATGCAGGACCTCGTCCCCATCAACACCGCCACCGAATTCAGCCGGAGCTTCTACGGCGAGCTGATCGAGCACGGCCAGGTGGATCGCGCCTCGAACGCCGCGCGGGCCTCGGTGATGACCGCCCGTCTTCCGGGCGCTGCCATCCCGGCGTTGTTCATGCGTCTACGGTCCGGGCAGTTGCTCGGAAAACGCGGAATGATCCTGGGCGATGTCAGCGACGCCTACTGGCGCACACTGGTCAGCAAGATCCGGCGTGGGCAATGCACGCCGATTCTCGGGCCAGGCGTCGCCTCCGAGTTACTTCCCACTCACGAGGACCTGGCGCGAGCGCTAGCATCAGGCCGCTATCCGTTCGCCGACACGGCCGACCTGCGGCGCGTAAGCCAGTTCCTGGGAACCATGGATAACGACGACATGCGGCATCGCGTGCTGGATCACCTCACGGCCTCCCTGCGCCGCCATCTCGGATCGTCCAACGGCACCGCAAAGATTGGCACCCTCTCCGACCTCCAATTGGATCAGTGGAACCGTCTCAGCCAAACCTTTGAGACAGAGATTCACCAGCAGTTGGCCTCCTTGGGTCTCCCGCTCTACCTGACCACCAATTTCGACAACTTCCTGATGCGGGCGCTCGAGGCGAAACTCGGAGGAAACGGCAAAGTTCGCCGAGAGCCGGTAATTTGGCGCGAACCACGGGCGGAGCGTGCGGTCTTGAGTCCGCCGCCGGCTGCCGACAATCCCGTCGTGCTGCATCTGTTTGGAACTGACGAGCCCCGCGATGCACTTGACCTTGAGCAGATCCTGGATGAGTGGGTGCTGACCGAGGACGACCACCTCGAATATCTGGCGCAAATCTCGCACGACCATGAAATCTTTTTGCCCGCGAGCGTCAATGCGCTGCTGGCCAAAAATACCCTCCTGTTCCTCGGCTACCGGCTGGAGGATTTGGACCTGAAGGTGATCCTGCGCGGCTTGCTGAAGTACTTGGACCTGGACAAGTACGATCGTATGCAGCTCGCTGTGCAAATTGAAACAGAGAATCCGGACGCCTCGATTCAAAGAGAAGTCACCGACTACTTCCAACAGTTTTTCCGGGGATGCTTTCGCTCGTCCAAGTCGGACGTGAAGATTTACTGGGGCAGTGCCCACCAGTTCATGGCGGACCTGATGGTGCATATGCAGGAGTCACCCAATGGCTGACAACAATCCCTACGTCGGTCCGGCTTCATTTGAGGAAAAAGACCGCGGCCGGTTCTTCGGCCGGGACGAGGAAGCCCGGGAGCTGTCGGACCTGCTGATCGCGCGGCGCGCGGTGCTTTTCTACGCACAGTCGGGCGCGGGTAAGACCTCGCTTCTCCAGGCCAAGGTGGTGCCCGATCTCGTGGAGTCTGGCGAGATGCATGTGCTGCCGATCACGCGCGTCGCCGGTTCCGCCGAAGGCGGCAATGTATACGTTATGAATGCGCTGACCGGCTTGAAGTTAACTGCCGCGAACCTCACCGACGCCTTGGCTTCCTTCTTCCCGGAGACCGAAGACGGAAAGGAACAGATCCCGCATCTTTTGATCTTCGACCAGTTTGAGGAGATCTTCACATTCCACCCGGAGCTTGGCCAGCGGCGCGAATTCTTCGAACAGCTTCGCGATTGCCTGGCCGCCTATCCCAAGCTGGGTTTGTTGCTTTCCATGCGCGAGGATTACCTTGCGGATATGGATTCGCTCGCCGGCTACCTGCCGGATCGACTGCGTACCAGAATGCGCATGGAGCGGTTGTCTGACAAACAGGCCGAAGACGCCATCGCGTGCCCGGCGGCTGATGCGGGTAAGCCTTTCGATGCAGGCGTCGCCAGAAGACTCGTGAACGACCTAAGCCGTGTGCAAACCAGCCGCACGCTGTCTCCGAGCACCGCGGACGACGGACACGCGCTCGGCAAGTACATCGAACCGGTGCAGTTGCAGATTGTTTGCCGCCAGCTCTGGTCGAATTTGCCGGATGACGCCACGACAATCACCGCGCAGGACGTTGAAACCCTGGCCCGCGTGGATGATGTGCTGACCGGCTTCTATCAGGAGTCTCTGACTGCCGTTCGCGAGAAACAGCCTGAGATCAGCGAGCGAACGCTCCGCGATTGGTTCGGCGAGCACCTGATCACATCGGCCAAGACCCGAGGCATTGTGTTTGAGGGAGAATCGGAAACTGAGGGACTCCCCAATTCCGCCGTGGAGGTCCTGCGCGACAAATACATCTTGCACGCCGATTCCCGCGCCAGCGGCACCTGGTACGAACTGGCGCACGACCGTCTGGTGGAACCAATCCTGGCGGATAACCTGGATTGGCGGGCCCGCTACAGGAACCCGGTCGCGGACGCATTGCGACGAGGTCCAGATAATTTTCTCACGGGAAGCGGCCTCACCGACGCGCTCCGATATAGAGATGAAAATCCTCGCGAGTTGAATCCGGAGGAAAAGCAGTTTCTTGAGAGGAGCGTGGCTGAGGAAAGGAACACCAAAGCGCGGCACAGGCGCAGGGTATTCGCAATCGCCATTGTGCCCATGATTTTTGGTTTATCCGTGTTCGCTGGGTGGGCTTTGGTCGAAAGGCACATTGCCGAGAACGCACGCGATATTGCCGAGAACGCACGCGATAGAGCCTCCGTGCAGCTTCTGGCTGCGCAGGCGAGGCGAGCAGATGCTGCAGCAACATCAGGAGACGATATCGAGCGCGCCGGCGCGCTGGCTTTGGTGAGCATCGCGAAATCGCAGGAGACGAAATCGCAGGAAAGAAAAAATGGC
>JASHRR010000232.1 GCA_030037185.1 Xanthobacteraceae bacterium
GCCCCTACGGACCCTTGGGCCTCTCGGGCGTCCTACATTCAGCGCAAGGGTGGCCTCGCCATCGGACCCATGGAACCCCTCGCGACCCAATCGACCTTGGCGGACCCATGCGCCCGATGGTCCCCGAGCGGTTGGGGTGGTGCCCTTCGGGGACCCTTCGCGCCAAAGCCGTCTGCGATAGCCGGGTGTTAGGAGGCCCAAGGAGACTCACCGGTGCATTTACGCGGTGGCCGCTATCTACCACCGGCGGGGACGCGAAGGGCCCCCTCAGCGACTCTCCTTACGGTGACCGGGCGGACGCTTCTTGTCGGCGCCTGCCAAGCCTGTTTCCTGAGGCTTCTTACCAGCGCCTTTATTTGCCTCAGCTCCCGTGCCCATCACCAAGCGATATTTGAGGCCCAGAGTATTCAGGTCTTCAACGGCTTGATTAGCGCGTCGTAGCGCTTCTTCCTTGGCTTGCTCAAAAAGCGTAGCACGTTCTTGGTCTAATTCTTTGATACGCTGGATGGCTGTTTTCTCAGACACTGATCACTCCCTGTTTGTCCGCAGGATAGGAAAGAAGATAGCTCATGAGAAGGGCTCGCTGGCAGGCCATGCTGACATTCGATTAAGTATTTCGTCGCAGCGACAGCCCAGCGAGCGTTCGGCCGGGAATAACTAATCGTCGTCGTCGCCATAGCCGCGCTGCTGCCGTGCGGCTCAAGACCTCGATATAGTTCGGAAGGGCCCCGGCATTGGCCACATGTCACACCGGGCCGATCTGCCTCGCTGTTCGCGGCTGCGCGATGAGCCCTCTTGCGCCCCTACGGCCCCTTGGGTCGCTTGGGCGTCCTACATTCAGCGAAAGGCTGTGCCCCATCGGACCCATGGGAGCCCGCGCGACCCAATCGACCTTGGCGGACTCATACCCAACTTCTCTACAGAAAACCTCCGCTCGCTACGCTCGCCGGCACGAAGGTTTAGGACGCCACACCGGCCGGTCGGTCAATTGCAAGTCCATCGCTCATTGCCGAGCTTCGTTCTGCTAGGTCTTGCCGAAGTTGTGATCAATTGTGAACGGAAGCCAATCATAAATGAGCACATATGAGTTTAACTGGGGTCGGCTGAACTTACGAGTTATGCGGAGCCCTCCATGGATACGTTCGTGGTCAGCCTGAATGTTGAGCTTTTTCGTCGCCTGCTGGAGAGAGAAACCGACGAACCCAGGCGACAGGCCCTTGTGCGCTTGCTGGCCCAAGAAGAGGCCAAACTAGTTGAGCTGGACGGAAAACTTTGCACCTAGCTCGGCTAACGCCATTCCCGCTAGTGGGCCTCGCGACCCAATCGACCTTGGCGGACCCATGTGCCCGATGACCCCGAGTGGATGGCTTCACCGGACCCCATGGCTGGCACTCGGTTACGCCTCGCCTGCCGATTTAGCTGGGCCGGAACCCTGTTTCATCAACGCGCGATGGCCCGTGATGGAGGCAACATGGCCGATCTAATCGCATTAGGGACGATCGTCTACGTCACCTATTGCTTCATGCGCATCACCGCTTACTGTGTTCTTTGGTTGATCGGGGCACTTCAAGGTGATGGAAATCCCCTACCGCCGCTCACATCTATTACTGAGGCCTGAATACGACGCCGAGGATGATATCGCTCAACGCGGTCTCCTGAACTGCTTTCGCGGCTTCACTGAGGGAGAACCAACGGACTTCGCGTTCTTCTTTTTCCGGCCAGTCCGTTCGCTGGTGTTTTACTTCCAGGGGAAAGACTTGCACCTCGCAAATCACAATAGCTCCATTCGACAGACGCTTCGCATACGTGAAGGTCCCTATCGAATCTTTGCCAGCTTCTCCCACGACGCCCGCTTCCTCAAGAGCTTCGCGCGCAGCGGAGGCATGCGGAGCTTCCCCCGCTATCGGCCAGCCCTTTGGAATGACCCAGCGCCCCGTGTCGCGAGAAGTTACAAGCATCACCTCCACACCAGAATGCAAGTTGTACCTGAAAGGTAGCGCTGCGTATTGAGTCCGTATTGCTGCTAAATTCTTTGGATTGCTCAACTTTGACGACCTTTGATTCCTACGAACATACCCGCTACGGCAAGAGCCCATGTCAATAGCGTGTCGCTAACTGCCATAATCAAGTAAAAATTCTGCTACGTGTTCGCCTGTGTTTTGCGTGTGGTGCCTCGCTCTCGCGGGCCCATGGACCCACTGGCGACCTACGCGGCCGTGCGGCTCAAGACAGCTCAGTAGAGTTCGGAAGGACCCCGGCATTGGCCACATGCCCGACACCGGGTCGATCTGGCTCGCTGTGTTCGGCTGCACGACAGTCCCCTTGCGGCCCTACGGCGCCTTGTCGCTTGGCGTCCTACAGTGCAAGGCTGGCCCCCCATTGGACCCCATGGCGGCGGTCAGATGTGCAATCGATCGAACGCATCATTTTGTGCGGTTCGGGGGCCCTTCGGGCCCAATCGACCGACTACACTGTTAAGGTGACGGTGCTGGAGCGAACGATCATCGATCCCATTATTCGGGAGGCCGCCAGTCCTGCTCCGCGAGTGCGGCCGTCAGAGAGAACGCCTTCGAGCTGTCCTCCAACCTCAGCTCCCGCGCCTCTTCGTCCGTTAGCATTCTGGTCGAGTACATGATGTCGCGAGTACGGTTTAGCCGCCCCGCGAACTGGAACGCCTGCCCCAGCGTGCCGCAGCCGTACAGGGGCTCTAAGCCGCTGGCTGAGAAGCGATACCAACGCTCCATATGGTCGTCTCCTGCCTTAGCGCCAGCGACATCGCGGGGACTCTTTAGGGCCCTATGGGCTGAATTGTAGGTTGCATGTCCTAACGTCTTGCCGCCCTCACTGTTGCCTTAGCGGGATGGTCGCCCCACTCGTTGGTGAGCAGCAACAGCCGCCAGCTGAGCTGAGCGGCCTTGGTCTCTTCCCCTTGTGCCTGAGCTGTCGTGGGCCATGAAGGCCGATCAGGGCGTCACGCACCACCTGTTGCATCGCCCTGCGACGAGCCAGCTTTAGGCCCCTTGGGTCCTTTGGGCGTCCGACAGGGCAGGGATGGCCCCGCGACCGGACCATGGGACCCCTCGCGACCCAATCGACCTTGGCGTCCCATGTGCCCGATGGACCCCGAGGGGTTGGGGTGGTGCCCTTCGGGGAGTTTTCGCGCAAAAGCCGTCTGCGATAGCCGGCCGTAGCGAAGGCCCACAGGGACCAGATGGCCCCTGGCATCCCAAAGGCCTCCAGGACTCCTAAGAGAGTCCTGGTGCGTTTTGTCGGCTTGCCGCCACCTGACCAGCGGACAGGGGGAAACCCTCTCAGTGACTTTCCTACGAGTCCGTAGAGGCCTGGGCAGTATTGGGGCCGCCAATCGAATCGCCTAGAGGCGGCTCCCGCGGTCCTTGCGGGTGGTCTCGCTTGGTGGTATCAACGTCGCGTCAGGCAAGTGAAGAAGTGCCCATTTTATTTGGGTTTTCTGCGAGTCTGCCGTCCTTGTTGAGGACGATGCCCTCTGCGACGAGCGCCGCCCAGGGCAGGAAGTCGGCGAGGTTCTGCGGCTTGTTACGGTATTCGGAGAGATTGAACATGGTTACCTCAAGAACCGAGATGCGCCGGATATCGGACGTGCCGGCGCACAACCTCGACGAAGAACGGGTCCCGCTTTGCGGCCCAGACAGCGGCCATGTGGCCGATCGCCCAGAACACGAGCCCGGCGATCCACAGCTGGAGTCCGAGACCGAGAGAGGCTGACACGGTGCCGTTGATGATCGCGACCGCACGCGGCGCCCCGGCGAGCAAGATCGGCTCGGTGAGGGACCGGTGGACCGGCGCCTCGAAGCCCGCGATCGGCTCCTCACTGGTGATCTCCGCCATCAGATCAGCGCCTCCCCGTCAGGACGCGAAACCGCGCGCCACCTTCCGTCACCCTGCAGCCGCTCCATGATCGCCCCAACGGCGGCCGCCATCTCGGCGTCGCCGGCGTCAAGCAGGCCTCCGACGGCCCGCACGCCATGCAGGACGGTCGTGCGATGCCGGTCGCCAATCTTGCGGCCGATGAAGAAAAGGCTGCGCCCGGTCATCTTGCGGGCGACGTACATCGCGACCTGCCGGCGGCGGGTCAGCAGTCTCGTCCGACCGGCGGAGAGGAGATCGTCCGGAGTCGTGCCGAAGTGTTCGGCCGTCGCTTTGATCACACGGCGGACGAGGATTCGGCCTCGCGTGGCCGGCAGGTTTTGGGCCGGCGTCGCGATGCTCGCGATGGATCGCGTGCTGGCGAGCTCTGCCATCAGATCAGCGCTCCGCCGCCGAATGAGAAGAACGACAGAAAGAAGGACGAGGCCGCGAACGCGATCGACAGGCCGAACACGATCTGGATCAGGCGCCGGAAGCCGCCGCCGGCATCGCCGAAGGCGAGTGACAGACCGGTCGTGATGATAACGATCACCGCGACGACCTTGGTGACCGGCCCCTCGATCGACTGCAGGATCTGCTGAAGCGGCTGCTCCCAGGGCATGTTGGAGCCGGCGGCGAGCGCCGGTCCCGTCGCCGCAAACAGACCTGCGACTGCCAGTGAGACGATAATTCTGGCGCGGACGCGCCTCGTCATCGGCATCATGTGCGACCTCCGGTGGCGTTGTGTTTCACCGCCGGCGCGAGAACGTAGTCCCCGCCGGGCTTCAGGCCCTTGACC
>JASHRR010000233.1 GCA_030037185.1 Xanthobacteraceae bacterium
CTCGAGGAGCCGCCGCGCGACCGGCCGAGCGCGTTGCGATCGGCCCTTTTGGCCGTGGCGACAGTCTGACGTGCTCCAGGACCCCCCTAACGTCATTGCCGGATTAATCGCACCAGGGGAATACCGACCTCGGTATCGACGACACCAAGCGCCAGCGTAGCGCAAGTTTCATCCGCTGCAGGTCAGGCCCGGTGGAAAACTTGTTTGAAGGATGGCGAACAAAGGCGAACGTCTGCAGAGGAATATTCCCGGATGATGCCTCAAGCATCATCCGGGGACGATCGTTCACCCGCCTCCGCCGATGTCGTCGTTCTACGAGGCGACCTGCGGCGGCATGGTCAGGAATGCCTGCATCACATGGTCCGCCATGTGCCGGTTGTTGGCGTAGCCAATGCTGTGCGCGACGTTGGGCAAAATCACGAATTGGCGATCGCCGTTGGGAAGTTGTCTGAAGAAGTCGAACAGGTCTTCGTTGGTGGAAATGCCGTCATGGTCGCCGCGCAGCATCAGCACCGGACTCAGCACCTTGGTGGGGTCGACCAGCGGCAGCTTCGAGGTCATGTCGAGATAGGTGCCGGTCGGCACCTGGTCGCCGAATTTCAGCTCGACATCAGCAAGCGCCTCCGCCACCGCCGGATCATAGGCCGACGGCAGCCCGTCGCGGGTGAAGATCGAGCGGATCATGGCGCGGTCGCGCAGCCGCGTGTTGTGCGTCTTATAGTATTCAAGCTGTTTTGCCCGCTGCTGCAGCGTCGGGGCGTTGTCGCCCTTATACGTGAAGGCCGCAAGCACCAGGCGGTCGACGCGGCCGGGCTCAGTCTGCGCGAAAGCGGCGGCCCGGATGGCGCCCGATGAGGTGCCGTAGAAGTGGAACTTGCGGTGTCCGGTTTCGCGCGCCACCACCGCGGCTGCGGCCTTGAGATCCTCAACGCCGCTCGCAATGTCGGAATTGCCCGATGTGCGCGACGACTTGCCGTAGCCCTCATGGTCCATGGTCCAGACGTCGTAGCCATGCCGGGCATAGATGTTCATCATCGAGTATTCGCCCTTGCCCGGCACGGTGAGATCATAGCTCGACAAAGCCGCGTTGGATGACCCATGGACCAGAAACAGCACCGGCTTTGCGGTCTCGCCGGCGTTCGGGGCGCCCACGCGCTTGCGATAAAGCTGCAGCGACACCTCACCCTTCTTGGCCGTGTATTCGGCAGTCCAGAATTCGCCGCCAGCAGCCGCTGCGGGCGTCTCGGCCCGGGCGGCTGCGCCCGCCAAAATGCCCGACGCAAGGCCGGCGCCGGCCGCCAGGATCATGTCGCGGCGTGCGATGGAGATTTCACAAGTCATCAGTTCCTCCCCGGTAAGGCCGGCCGCACGTGCGGCGGCAAATTTGGCGGCGAGAATGTTAGCAGATTGTGCGATGGAGGGCAGCAGCGTTTGCAAGGCGGATCGCTCGATTTCGCCAACAGACGCTCGATCCTGCACGCTGATTGCGCAGCCTGCTGCACGCTGATTGCGCAGCCCGCCGGGCAAGGCGACGGCCGCCATTGGGCAGGCGATCAGTCGCGCAACGCTCGAGCGACTTGACCGGCCGCACCGGCTCTGGACTTGGATGCGGACGCGACGAAATGTCCTTTGCCGGGAATGTCCTTCCTTGCCAATGGCAGCCCTTGCTAGAATCTTATACAGGAGCATGTCTGGAGCACGTATGTATGGCGGCCTGTATTCCCTTGCCAAATCCTTCGACGCAAAAATCGGTTGGAGTCGGGTAGGGGTTTTATTGAGTGTTACCGTTATCGCAGTCGCCGGGGCGGTGCTTTATCACGCATTGCGGGACATCGACTTCGAGGAGGTCCTCGATGCCATCGAGGCCGTCGAAAAGCATGATGTCGCCCGGGCTGCTTTGTTCGTCGCTGCCGGCTATTTCACGCTGACGTTTTACGACCTGTTCGCCCTGCACAGTATCGGCCGCGCCGACGTTCCATATCGGGTCGCGGCACTCGCGGGTTTCACCAGCTATGCCGTCGGGCACAATGTCGGCGCCAGCGCCTTCACGGCCGGCGCAGTGCGCTACCGCATCTATTCGGCCCACGGCCTGTCGGCGATTGATGTCGCCAAGGTCTGCTTTGTCGCCGGACTCACGTTCTGGCTCGGCAACGCCACGGTGCTGGGGCTCGGCATCGCCATCGCGCCGCAAGCGGCCTCGGCAATCGACCAGTTGCCGCCCCAGCTCAACCGGATCGCGGCATTGGGTATTCTTGGCGTTCTCGCCACCTACGTGGCCTGGGTATGGCGAACCCCGCGCGCGGTCGGATGGCACAATTGGCTCGTCACCTTGCCTAACGGACCGCTGACATTGCTGCAGATCGGCGTCGGCATCGTCGATCTCGGCTGCTGCGCGGCCGCCATGTACATGCTGTTGCCTGACGAACCCTACATTGGCTTCGTAAGCCTCGCAGTGATCTTCGTATCCTCAACCCTGCTTGGATTCGCCAGTCACTCGCCGGGCGGTCTCGGCGTGTTCGACGCGGCCATGCTGGTGGCGCTGTGGCAATTCGACACCGAGGACCTGGTCGCGGGGCTCCTGCTGTTTCGTCTCTTGTATTACCTGGTGCCGTTCGGGTTCTCGCTTGCCATTCTGGGCGGGCGCGAGATGCGGCTGAGCCTGCGCGCAACGGGACCCGGCGATCAGCCCCCTGTCTGCCCCCCGCGGGCCGGGGAGGGGGGTGCCAACGCGGGCCCGCATTGATTGTCATCGGCGCGTCATGGTGGTGTCGTCGGCTACACCAAGCGCTCCTAGATTTCAGTGCTTGCCGCCCGATCGCGGCCGACAGTTCGAAGGTGAATGCGACCAGATGGCAGTCCAGGAATATCGACGTGACAGAACCACGGCCACTGCCGTCTTGCGCCGGTTCCGGCGGGCGGGCCGAGTGCTGCTGACCTCGGCTGTTGTCTTTAGCGCCTTGGTTCAAGTTGCCGGCCTTGGCGTGGTACCGGCGCTGATCGGCTTTGTGGCCGTTGCTGTGGCCATGCTGATGCCGGAATTGAGCCTCGGTGGTGGCGGCACGGCCGCGCCCGACGCCAATCAATTGATGCCGGCGCTGGTGGATCGCGCCGTGGAGGCGGTGGTATCCGATCTCCCCGATCCCACGATTATCTTGACGCCCGGGAGCATCGTGGTGGCTTTCAACGAGAGCGTGCAGGAGATCACGCCGGGAATCCTGCGGGGCGAACCGATTTCGTTCGCACTGCGCGTCCCGAGCATACTGGAAGCCATTCGAACGGTCGCGGCAAGCCGGCAAATGCGCCGCACGGAATTCTTTCAGCGCGTGCCGACCGACCGGTGGTGGGAAGCAACGATCGCGCCACTGGTCTTACCGGGCGGCGCGAGCCCGGATCGCCATCTCGTCCTGCTCGCCTTGCGCGACCTCACGCCGCTGCGCCGGGTCGAGGAAATGCGGGCGGATTTCGTCGCCAACGCGAGCCACGAACTGCGCACGCCGCTTGCCTCGCTGTCGGGTTTCATCGAAACGCTGCAAGGCCCGGCGCGCAACGACGCGCCCGCGCGCGATCGCTTCCTCGCCATCATGAAGGAACAGGCGACCCGCATGGCACGCCTCATCGACGACCTCTTGTCGCTGTCGCGAATCGAGCAGAAGGCCCATATTCATCCCGACAATACCACCGATCTCGTGGAGATCGTCCACGAGGTCGCGGACGGTTTGTCGCCGCTTGCCCGCGAGCGCGATGTCGAGGTCAAGATCGCCGATAAGGCAACCTCGCTCGTCGTTTCGGGGGACCGCGACGAGCTCATCCGGGTGTTTGAAAACCTGATCGAGAATGCCCTGAAATATGCCGCATCCGGCAAGCGTGTCGAAATCACGCTGGCACGCGAACCTGCGAGCGGCGGGGCGCGGGATGCGATCGTATCGGTGAAGGACTACGGGCCGGGTATCGCGCCGGAACATTTGCCGCGGCTGACCGAACGCTTCTACCGCGTCGATGTCGGAGAGAGCCGCGCCCAAGGTGGCACCGGCCTGGGCTTGGCGCTGGTCAAGCACATCCTCCATCGCCACCGCGGCCGGCTGATGATCGAAAGCACCCCCGGATCGGGGGCGAATTTCTCCGTCCGATTGCCGCTGTCGTGGCCGGACAAGGTGTTCGCCGCCAAATAAGTCAATGCGTTGCGCTGTCACCATGCTGTCAT
>JASHRR010000234.1 GCA_030037185.1 Xanthobacteraceae bacterium
CGCCGCGCTACTGGCCTACGCTTACGCGCTCACCCCGCTGTTTGCGCCTTCGTTGCGCGGCGGCATGCCCGACCAAGAGCGCAAGCTCGTCGCGCAAACTATACCGCGCAGTGACGCTCTTGCGCGTCGCGCCACGACACTCGATCCAACATCCCCGGAGGCTTTCGTGGCCCTCGGATATGCCAACATGGTTCAGCGGCACATGCTCGCGGCCGAGGAGGCGTTCAAGCAGGCGCTCGCGCTCAACCCGAACCAAGCAGATGGATTGCACGGCTTGAGTCAACTCATCGCGGCACTGGGACGTATCAAGGAAGCGCTGGCGATGCGCGAGCATCTGCAAGAGGGCGAGCCGTTCATCACCAATTACACGGCCGATACCGCCGAAATCCACTGGCTCGACGGCGCGACCGACAAAGCCGTCACGATGCTCCAGCCGTTCCGCCCCGGACGCACCCTGGAACTTGCGTTGGTCGAGGCCTCGGCCGGGCGCTACCGCCAAGCCGCCGCGGCGATCCGTGAAATGCCGGCCTCGAACTATCCGGCCGGCATGACGGAGGCTGCGGCAAAGATTCTGGAGTCGGCGCCCGCGCAGGCTGCTGCTCCGGACACTCTGCCGCGGATTGGCAATCTGAGTTTCGCCTACCTGCACGTGGGAGCGCCGGAGCGCGTGCTCGAATTCTATGAGGATGAGATTCGTGCCGGCTATTTCCAGCCGATCTCCACCACCTGGTTCTGGCATCCGACCTATGCGCAGGTGCGCAAGACGGCGCGCTTCAAGAACGTGGTGCGCGATCTGGGGCTGGTCGAATATTGGGCGGCGCGGGGCTGGCCGCCGCAGTGCCGTCCGACGCAAGCGAATGACTTTGCCTGCGAATGACGGGTGGCCGGGCGGTTGCGGCAAGCTGCGCCCGCGTTTCGCGGCGCCCCATCCGGGCTGCAGGCATCGGCCGGCGCCCTTTACAGCCCGGCCGCGATTCTCTCCCTGTTCTCCGGCGCCGCGAACAGGGAGATCAGGGCGCGCTTGATGGCCGCGGTGCGAGTGGGCGAGGAGATCTTCGCGCCCATGAGATCGGTGACATAGAACACGTCGACGGCGCGTTCGCCAAAAGTCGCCACATGCGCCGAAGCGATGTTGAGATTGAGCTTCGACAATGTGGCGGTGAGCTCATAGAGAAGCCCCGGCCGGTCCAAGCCGCTGATCTCGACCACCGTATAGCGATTCGACCAGTGGTTATTGATGATCACCTCCGGCTCGATCGCAAATGCTCCGATGCGGCCTTTGAGCGAGGCCCGCTGGGCTGCCACGTCGGGCAACCGCAACTCCCCGCGCAGCGCCTTTTCAATGGCTGCGGCGATGCGGTCTGCGCGACGCTCCTCGTCCTCGTCGTGCTCGAATTCGCGCCTGATCGCAATGGTGTCAAGCGCCAATCCGTCGGTGGTCGTGTAGATCTGGGCGTCCACGATATTGGCGCCCGCGCTTGCGCAGGCGCCGGCGAGGTACGACAACAGCCATGGATGGTCGGGCGCAAGCACGGTGAGTTCGGTGACGCCGCGCGCGGCGTCGAAATCCACATCGGTGGCCAGCGAACGGCCGTCGCGCTCGGCCGTACGCACGAACTGCGCGTGCGCGACCCTGCGCGGCAGCTCCACCTTGAGCCAGTAGGCCGGATAGAGGCGGGCGATGTAACGCTCGACTTCTTCTCGTGGCCAGTCGGACAACTCCGCGCGAAATTCGGCCTGCGCCATGGCGACCCGCCTCGCCCGATCGACTTCCGAGAAGCCGCCCGTGAGTGCGGGTTCGGTCTCGTAATAGAGCGCGCGGAGCAACTGCGCTTTCCAGCCGTTCCACACCCCAGGCCCGACCGCGCGGATGTCGGCGGTGGTCAGGATGGTGAGCAGCTTCATGCGTTCAAGCGACTGCACGATCGCAGCGAAATTCTCGATCGTCTTTCGATCCGAGAGGTCGCGCGACTGGGCGACCGTCGACATGACGAGGTGGTTCTCGACCAACCAAGCGATCGTCTCGGTCGCGGCCGGCGAACAGCCAAGCCGCGGACAAAAATGCCGGGCGATGCGGGCGCCGACGATCGAGTGGTCTTCGACCCGGCCCTTGGCGATGTCGTGCAGGAACAGGGCGATATGGAGCACCTCGCGATTGTCCGGCTGGATCGTGCGTATCAGGTCGTTGGCAAGTCCGTATTCCGGATTGCTGCCGGTTTCGATCTCGGCGAGCGCGCCGATGCACCGCAAGAGGTGTTCGTCGACCGTATAGTGATGATACATGTTGAACTGCATCATCGACACCACCTGGCCGAATTCGGGCACGAAACGGCCTAGTACGCCGGCCTCGTTCATGCGCCGCAGCACGATTTCGGCATTGTTTCTGGCGGTGAGAATTTCGCGAAACAGCTCGTTCGCCTGCCGGTTCTCGCGCAGCGGCTTGTCGATGAGCTTGAGCGACCGCGTCGCCCGATGCAGCGCTTCAGGGTGGAAGGCGAGGGCGTGACGCTGAGCGAGGCGGAAGATGCGGATGAGGTTGACCGGGTCGCGCGCGAACACGTCCGGATCTGCGATGTTGATGCGATTGTTGTCGATTATGAAATCGGGGCATTCGCGCAGGACCCGCCGGCCGCGCGGTCTCAATCGCGCCACTACGCGGTTGAGCATGGGAGCGGATTTGGCCTGTCGGCTCTCCAGCGCCGCGCAAAGGATTGCCGTGAGATCGCCGACATCCTTTGCCACCAAAAAGTAGTGCTTCATGAACCGCTCGACGTCGCGCATCCCGGCGCGGTCGACGTAGCCGAGCCGCCTCGCGATGCTGCGCTGGATGTCGAACGACAGCCGCTCCTCGGCGCGGCCGGCCACAAAGTGCATGTTGCACCGCACGGCCCACAGGAAGTCCTCACAGCGCCGGAACAGGCGGTATTCGGCACGGTTGAAGACGCCCTGCGCAATAAGATCCTCAGGGTTGCGCACCCGATAGACGTACTTGGCAATCCAGAACAGCGTGTGCAGGTCGCGCAGCCCGCCTTTGCCGTCTTTGACGTTAGGCTCGACCAGGTAGCGCGACTGGCCGCTGCGGCGATGACGCTCCTCGCGCTCGGCAAGCTTGGCGGCGACGAATGCGGCGGCGCTGCCTTGCACCACTTCTCTGTCGAACCGCGTGACCAGCTCGTCGAACAGGGCGCGGTCGCCGAGCAGAAACCGCGCTTCCAGGATGGCGGTGCGGATCGTCATGTCTGCCTGTGCCAGGCGTATGCAGTCGTCAACGAGCCGTGTCGCGTGACCGACTTTGAGCCCCATGTCCCACAGACAGTAGAGGATGGCCTCAGCGATCTGCTCGCCCCAGGCGGTCTGCTTTGAGGGGAGCAGAAACAAAAGATCGATGTCCGAGCCTGGCGCCATCAGGCCGCGCCCGTAGCCGCCGGTCGCCACGATCGCCATCCGTTCGTTCTCTGATGGGCTGCGGGGCGGATAAAGGCGTGTCGAGGCGAAGGCGAAGATCACCCCGATGAGGTCATCCTGCAGCCGACACAGCTGCGCCGCGCAGCGGCCGCCTTGACGTTTCTTCAGCAACAGCGCCTCGGCTTTCGCAGAACTTTCTGCGAGCACGGCCTTGAGACGTTGAGCGATAGCGGTCCTTTTCTCGCCCTGGATGGAATTTGCGAGCTCATCGACCTCAGCGATGACCGCGTCCGCGGCGAACAGGGCGTACGGTTCATGCGGAGGAGGAGCGAGGGTCATGCTTTATCGATACCCGAAGCGTCGCGGCGTGTCACGGCTTGCCGTCCTTTCATGGCGGCTATGTTACAACAGTTGAAACAGAAAAACCGTCTGACGCGCGGTCCGGCGAATGCGGCCAGACGACGGGCGTCAAGCGGCGTGAGTTGACGCCATGCTAATGCCGTGCTGAGGCTGCTGTTCATCATCGCGGCGTGACTGGTGGATGAGCTATCGATGGCTGTCGAAATCCTCAGGTGGATGGCGGATGCTTGCGGCCGCATGTTGCAAAACACCCGCGTAGTAAAGGCGCCCGTCGACCGGCCGGCAGACAGTGAGGCAATCGGCTCTGCGACCATCAAGCCTGGCGAGAGGCGTTGCGGCAGAGCATTCGTCTGTGCCGATTTCTGATTATTCCTCAACCGTGATCCCTGTTTTCTTGCCCGTGGAACTCCCCTGAAGGAATTGCGCTTGGCCAGAAGCGTAATCAACCGATCTCATCGGTGAAACGCAGCGTCCGGCGATGCTAAAACATGTGCGTTGTCCTCAATGGGAGTGTGCGGGTTCTTGACACAGTGACGCGGCAGAGAGACAGTCACACGGTCGGCGTGTCTTCGAGTGCTGCGATCTTCCATCTTGACGGCCACGGCAGACCTTCATGCGGGGGCTGGAAGCAGGATGGTCGATTGGCTTGCGCGCGTCGGCCGGATCGGTGAGTCGATGCTCTCAGTATTACAGTGTAACCGGCGGCGCCGTCCGATTTGTCAAGACCAGCCTTTTCATTGAGCCCGCCCAGCTAGCGGCTGCCGATCGAGCAGCAGAAACCTCGCAAACCCAAACGGCCGGTGGTCCAAAACGGTGAGGAGGTGCGTGGCCGAGGCTCTGTCGGTGACGAATCGGGGACCAACGAGAGACAAACGGCCGGACGGCTTGTCAGCTATTGTAAAACCTTGATTTGTGGCGGATCCCACGGATACCGGCGCCGCGCATGGGGCGGCCGCGGCCGTAGCTGGTCAAGAGGGAGATGCCGTGAACCGGGTGCCAGTTGATGGACCCGCGCGTAGAGCTCCGAGGTAAGTTCTTGCCGGTCGGCCCTCGATGCGAGTTCGGCGAAAGGCACGACGGCGCCCACGTGCACCTGGACGGTCGCGCCGACAAAGTTTCGCAGCTCGGAGACTATCAGCGCCAACCGGATCGTCACGCTATAGCGGCTCACAAGATGAAAGAGCGGGCTGTTCTGCCCTTCGAAATAGACCGGAAGCACCGCCGCCTTCGCTTGCTGGATCAGCCGGGCGGTGAAGGTCTTCCACGGCAGTTCCTCCGCCTTGCCGGCGGGATTATCCGCCGTAGCAACCCCGCCCCCCGGGAACACGACGATCGTGATGCCCTCCCGCAACAGGCGCCGCGCTGCGTCGCGGGATTCGACGTTGGTCCTGATCGCCTCCCGGCTGCCGGAGAAATCGATTGGAAGCGCCAAATGGCGGATCTCCGGAACCTTCAGCAGGTCGCTGTGGGCGAGAATGCGGCAGGGACGACCGAGCTGTTCGGCGATCGCCAGTATCCCGATACCATCACCGATGCCGAACGGGTGATTGGCGACGATCACCAGCGGCATTTCCGCTGGCACGGCGATCGGCCAAGGAGCCGGATCGGGGTTGCCGCCATTGATCTCGAGCGTGGTTCCGATCATGCCGAGAAGTTGGTTCATCATGCGCGGGTTTTTGCCCGCCACCTCGGTGCGCCAGGCACGATAGATCGGCAGCAACCGGCGCCTCCCCGAGAGGTCCTCGATCGCGTGCATCGCCCAGCGTCTCCACCAGGGGTCGTGCGGCGACGCGTAGGAGAGAATCTCAGATTCCATCATCATTCTATGTCTGCTTCTACCATGCCCGAGCGAGTGAAGCTCGACCAAATTACAGGTTCGAAAGCGCCCCTGTTTCATCTTCGTTTTCACGTTGCTCCATCTTCGTTTTTCACGATGTGCTGCGGCCCCTTGAGCTTGCCTGAAGCGAGCAACTACGGTGGCTTCGCAGCCAAGAGCTTGAGGGCGTAGAGTGCCTCGAGGGCTTCGCGCGGCGACATCTCGTCGGGATGCAAGTCGGCGAGCGCCTTGACGATCGCGTCAGCGGTCGGATTGCTTGGCGGCGGCGGTCGCGCCACAGCCGAAAAAAGCGGCAGCTCGTCGATCCGACCAGACGGCGACATGCGATCCTGGGCTTCAAGCTCGGCCAGCACCTGCTTTGCCCGCTCGATCACGGCGGCCGGAAGGCCGGCGAGCTTGGCGACCTGTATGCCGTAAGAGCGGTCGGCTGCACCCGGCACCACCTCATGCAGGAATACCACGTCACCATGCCATTCCTTCACCCGTACGGTCGCGTTGAAGAGCCGTTTCAGCCTGCTGGCGAGCGCCGTCAGCTCGTGAAAATGGGTGGCGAACAACGCGCGGCACCGATTGGTCTCATGCAGGTGTTCGATCGCCGCCCAGGCGATCGACAGACCGTCGAAGGTAGCGGTCCCGCGTCCGATCTCGTCGAGGATCACGAGCGAGCGCTCGCCCGCCTGATTGAGGATTGCAGCGGTCTCCACCATTTCTACCATGAAGGTCGAACGTCCGCGGGCCAGATCGTCTGCGGCGCCGACGCGCGAAAACAGGCGGTCAACGATGCCGATGCGCGCCTGCGCCGCCGGCACGAAGCTCCCCATCTGGGCGAGCACGACAATGAGCGCATTCTGGCGCAGGTAGGTCGACTTGCCCGCCATGTTGGGGCCGGTGACGAGATAAATGCGCCCGGCTTTCGCGCCCCCCGTCCCATCGTCCCCTTTCGCGCCCCCGCCTTCGGCGGAGGGAACGGCGGGCGGAACAAGATAGGGATAGGGAGGGGGCGGCGACAGGTCGCAATCATTCGCCACGAACGGCCCGTGCGCGAGCGCCTGCTCCACCACCGGATGCCGTCCGCCGGAGACGACAAAGTCGTGGCTGGCGTCGATCTCGGGCCGCACGTAGCCGCGCTCGAGGGCAAGGGTCGCCAGCGCCGCCGCAACGTCGATAGAGGCAAGCGCCTCGGCCGCCGCCTTGATGTCTTCAGCAGCCGCCACAGCCTGCCCAGCAAGGCGATCGAATATTTCGAGTTCCATTCCGAGCACGCGGTCTGCGGCACTGACAATCCTGGCTTGAAGGTCGCCGAGTTCGGCCGTGGTGAAACGAATCTGGCCAGCGAGGGTCTGCCGGTGAATGAATGTGGCGTTCCACGGCGCGCCAATCAACTTGTCGCCATTGGCAGCCGTCACCTCGACGAAATAGCCAAGCACGTTGTTATGGCGGATTTTCAGCGTCCTGATCTGGGTCTCGTCGGCATAGCGCGCCTGCAGTGCCGCGACCACTCGTCGCGATTCGTCGCGCAGCGAGCGTGTCGCATCGAGCATCTCGTCGTAATGCGCGCCGATAAATCCGCCCTCGCGCCGCGACAGCGGCAGGTCGTGGCCAAGTGCGGCGGAAAGCTCGGCGGCGATGGCCGGATCGGGCCGTCGCAACGAGAAGGTGGCATCGGCGATCTCGGCGACCTGCGGCGCGGCCGCGAGGCGTTGCGACAGCTCGGCGGCGGCATGCAGGCCGTCGCGGATCGCGGCGAGATCGCGCGGCCCGCCGCGACCGACCACCAGCCGGGCCATGGCGCGGGCGAGATCGGGCGCCGCCGCGAGCCGCGAGCGAACGTCTGCGCGCAAATCGACTTCGCTCACCAATAGCCCGACCGCATCGAGGCGCCGGTTGATCGCAGCCGGGTCGGTGAGCGGCGCTGCGAGCCGTTGCGCGAGCAGTCGGGCGCCCGCCACCGTGACGGTTCGATCGATCGCGGCGATCAGCGAACCGCGGCGCTCGCCGCTGTGGGCGCGCATCAGCTCAAGGTTGGCGCGCGTCGCCGCATCGATGGCAAGTGTTGCCCCGGCGGGTTCGCTGGCCGGAGGCGAGAGCGGCGGACGCTTGCCGAGCTGCGTGCGCTCCACATAGGTGACACAGGCGGCGGCAGCCGTGAGTTCGAGCCGAGACAGTGCCCCGAACACGTCCGCGGTCGCCACCGCAAAATAGGTCGCAAGACGGCGCTCCGCGCTTGCCCCGTCGAACATATCGCGGGTCAGCGGCGTCACGGCCGGCAGCGAGCGCCACAGTGGCTTAAGATCGGCATCATCGTAGAGCGCATCCGCCACGATGATCTCGCCGGGTTCCAGCCGAGCGATCTCGGCCGGCAGGCCGTTGCGGTCGCATCTGCAGATGCGGAATTCGCCGGTCGAAATGTCGAGATAGGCGAGCGCGAAAACGCTGTGCGCATCGTTGGCGCCCCGTTTCGCGCGCGCAACGGCGACGAGATAGTTGTTGCGCTTGGCGTCGAGAAGGGAATCCTCCGTCAGGGTTCCGGCCGTGACCAGGCGGATGACGTCACGCTGGACTACGCTCTTTCCGCCGCGTTTCTTCGCCTCCGCCGGATCCTCGATCTGCTCGCAAACTGCCACGCGATGGCCCTGCGCGATGAGACGATGCAGATACTCATCGGCGCGGTGCACCGGCACCCCGCACATCGGAATATCCCGCCCGCGGTGCTTGCCGCGCTTGGTCAATACTATGCCGAGCGCGCGGCTTGCCACTTCGGCGTCCTCGAAGAACAATTCGTAGAAATCGCCCATCCGATAGAACAGGAGGTAACCCGGATGGGCGGCCTTGATCTCGACGTACTGCTCCATCAGGGGCGTGACGCGCTGCTCGTCGCCCGGCGGCGATACGGGGCTGACGTCAGGGGGAGCACGGGACGGAGCGGCATCCATGGCGCGACGCTAGCGCATTTTTGGGGTGGCGTGTGAAGCGGCCTACGGCGGAATCTGGGGATTGCGAGAAAGCACAAAGTTCGGACCACACGACGTGCGTGGCGCTGGTCCGCGTCGTCTGCGCCAATAAGGGGCTGCTGCCCAAGCTTGGGTCTGCCTTATCGCGTCCGCCTCGTTGTCGCCATCAGCGATTGCCTGCGGAACCTCGGCGGATGTCATGTTCTCCCTCACAACCCGGCGCAAACCGCAGAGCCTAAACAAATGTTCGCATGCGTTGTGTCCTCTAGACCGACCCTGGTCGAGGTCGCCTTGCTGATCTACCTCGGGGTCTTGGCGTCGATCCTGCGTCCTGGTCCGGCGGCTACCGTGTCGGTGCCAGCCGAGACCAGCGAATCGAAGCGCGGGCAACTACTTCACAAATCTCTTCCCAGTAATCTCCTCCAAATTCCCGTGGAAAACCTTCTCCTGCACATCCTTTGCCAGATTGAGCGAATCCAATATGCGCAGCGTCTCGCGGATGTAGCCCGTGCCCTTCTCGGGATCGAACGGGCAGTCGGAGGCAAACAGCACCTTCTCGGTCGGATAGAACGCGAGTCCGCATACCGTCGCGGCGTCGGCGCCGAATACGGCGGTATCGGCGTAGAAGTTCTCTTTGAAGTAGTCGAGCGGGCGTTTCTTGAGGCTGTTGCGCAGGCTCACGTAGTCCTCGTCGGAGGTGCGGGCGCCGAGCTGGTCCCAGCCAGGGCCGATGCGGCCTTCGAGCATCGGCACGATGCCGCCGAAATGGTGGACGATGATCTTGAGGCCGGGGTGGCGGTCGATGATTTTCGAGAATACGAGGCGTGCCATTGCGGTCGCGGTTTCATAGGACCAGCCGAACGTCCACCAGATTTCAAAAAGCGACTTTTTCTCGTCCACGTAGTCGGGTCGCTCAGCGGTGCGCGCCGGGTGCATCCAGATCGGCCTGTCGAGCGCTTCCATCGCCGACCAGAATTCCTCGTATTGCGGCCGGTCGATGGGCGTGCCGTTGACATTGGTGAAGATCTGCACGCCGCAGGCGCCAAGGTCGCGAATCGCCCGCTGCGCCTCTGCGACGGCCGCGGCCGGAGAGGCAAGCGACACCTGGGCGACGAAACCCGGGAACTGGTCGGAGTGCCGGCGCACGATCTCGGCAAAGCCGTCGTTGATCATGCGGCAGAGGTCGTCGCGCTGATCGCCGCTCGCGAAGCTCTCTAGCGGCGGCATCGGGTAGGACAGGATTTGTGCGTAATCGGGAAACAGGGAGACGATGCGGCGACGCTCGTCGAGGTCGAACAGGCAGGGTACGCCGCGCATCCGTTTGCCGATATCCGTGCCCGCCCCGGGAATTTTTTCGACCGCTGCGAAGAATTGCTTCGGGATGAAGTGGGTGTATGCGTCAATGCGCATAGGCAGAACTCCAGCTTGGGTATGATGCGATGAAGGCAGGACGAACCTTGCTGCAGAAGGGGCACGGGCAAGATGCGGATGTCAAGGCATCCCTGATCGGTTCGCCGCGCTAGCGTGCTGACCTGAAGGGCTCAAGCCCGTTGCGGATGAGCACCGGCGCCAAGCGAGGTTCGGCCAAATAGGCAATCAGCTTGCCGGCTCCGTCCGGATCGTGGGCGGCACGAAAAACTCCCGCCGCGAACACCGATATCTTCTGTACCTCGTCCGGCAACGGCCCGACGATGTCGATGCCCTTCACCGGCATCAATTCGCTGATCTGCTGCACCGCCATCTCAGCTTCACCGCGCGCGACGACTTCGCCGACATAGGCATCGCCGATGTGGGCCTTGCGGCGCACCTCATCGGCGATGCCGAGCCGCTCGATCACCTGTGCGAAGTGAACGCCGCTGGCGCCAAGGCGCGTGAAGGCGATCGAGTTCGAGTCCACGAGCGTTCGCCGCAGCGCCGCGACCGTGGCGATATCGGGCTTCGGCGCGCCGGCCCGCACCGCGAGCCCGACGGCCGATTGGGCAAGATTCGCCGTGCTGGCGTCCACTATGATACCGTCGCGGACGAGCCGATCGATGGCTTGGCGGGTGATGATCGTCATGTCCGCGGTCGTGCCATCGGCGATCAGGTTGAGCACCGCATTTGTTGATTTGTAGGTTGCCGTGAAGGAGAGCCCGGTCATCGCGCTAAATTCGTCGGCGACCTCAAGCAGGACGGCGCGCAGCGCCAGGGTGCTGAGCACGTCGATCGAAGTCGCGGCGGCGTCAGTCGCCATCAACGTTTTGTCCCGCTGCGGATTGAGGTGCTTGTGCTGCGGCCAATGAGCACCCCCATGTATGTCGCGGTGTTGGGCCGATGTCCAGGGTGGCGACATTGCTTGGCTTTCGCGCTAAGCTGGCGCCGATAATGAGAATCCAAATCGGAACAAAAAGAGGAGGAATGCGTGATCATATCGCGACGCAACATGCTGTCGGGGGCATTGGCCGCACCTGTCCTCACTGCATCGGCCCGCATCGGCGCGCTCGCGGCCGCTCAGACCCTCAAGATTTCGCACCAATTCCCGGGCGGCACCATTGACGAGGGCGATTTCCGCGACCGGCTGTGCAAGAAATTCGCTGCCGAACTTGAAAAGCGCACCGCCGGCGCCGTGACGGCGCAGGTCTATCCCAATTCCTCGTTGATGAAAACGGTGGCGCAATTTTCTGCCGTGCGCAAGGGCGCCCTCGATTTGAGCCTGTACCCGATCTCCTATGCGGGGGGCGAATACGCCGAGCTCAACATCGGGCTGATGCCCGGTGTGGTGAGCTCATACGCGCAAGGTGCGGCTTGGAAGAATTCCGCGGTAGGCCAGAAGTTCAGCGCCTTCCTGGCCGAAAAGGGCGTCATCATCCTGTCCTGGATTTGGCAGGCCGGCGGCGTTGCCAGCCGCAACGCTCCGATCGTCAATCCGCAGGACGCCAAGGGATTGAAGATCCGCGGCGGCAGCCGCGAGATGGATATGGTGCTGCAGGCGGCGGGCGCCACCACCTTGGCGACGCCATCGAACGAGCTTTACGCGGCGATGCAGACGGGCGCCTGCGACGCCTGCATCACGTCCTCGACCAGCCTGATCTCGTTCCGCCTCGAGGAGGTCGCCAAGAGCCTGACCACGGGACGCGGCAAGTCGTATTGGTTCATGCTTGAGCCACTGATCATGTCGAAGCAGATCTTCGATGCGATGCCAAAGGCGCAGCGCGACGTCGTCATGGCGCTTGGCGCCGAGCTTGAGCAGTTCGGCGCCCAGGCGGCAATGGCCGACGACCAGAAAGTCGCGGAGGTCTACCTCAAGAAGGGCGCCAAAGTCGCCGATCTCGACGAGCCCATCGTTGAAAAATGGCGCGCCATCGCCCGCGACACTGCCTGGAAAGACTACGCGCGAAAGACTGCTCTTTCGGCCGAGTTGCTCAAGCTCGCCGAAGAGGTGCGGGTGTCGTAGGGCACATTGCGATGGGCGCCGGGCATCGCAGGATGGGCAAAGCCAAGGGCTCCTGGCTGGCCCGATCGCAGGCTGCGTGCGCCCACCCGGGCAGTGGTGGGCAGCGCGCTGCACCCCGTTGCCCACCCTGCAAGTGATCTTCGCAGATGGTTGACACGCTCGACGCGGTAGAGACCTCCCGGGCGCCCGCCACAGTGGCCGGCGGCGTGGTGGGGCGCGTGCTTGCGGCGGCCAATCGCGCAATCGTGCTCGTCTCCTCGATCGCCCTCGTCATTGCCTCGATCGTCCTCACCTACAGCGTTGTGAGCCGCTATTTCCTGCACCTTTCGAGTGACTGGCAGGACGAATTATCAGTATTCCTGATCGTCGGTGCGGTATTCATGTCGTCGGCCTCGATCCAGGAGCGGCGCGGGCACGTGGCCATAGAGGCGATCATCGGCTTGCTGCCGGCTGGCATCAATCGCGTGCGCCAGGTCATGGCCGATGGCGCGAGTTTTGCGTTCTGCGCCTTTTTTGCGTGGAAATCCTGGTTGCTGCTGGCGGAGGCGTGGAGCGAGAACTTTCACTCCGAATCCACGTGGGGGCCGCCGCTGTGGATCCCTTATTCGCTGATGACGGTCGGTATGACGCTGCTCGCCATGCAGCTCGCGATGCAGATTCTTCGCGCGCTGACGCCGTCCAGGGCGGCTGAATGACGACCACAACCATCGGGCTCCTCTACGGCGGTGCCACGCTTTTCGTTATGTTCGCCGGCATGCCGATCGCCTTCGCGCTGGGCGGGGTTGCGACCGTGTTCATGATCGCCTTCATGCCGGCCGCTTCGGTCGATACCATCACGCAGAACGTCTATGAGGAGATGGCGTCCATCACTCTCTTGTCGATCCCGCTCTTCATCCTCAAGGGCTCAGCGATCGGCAGGTCCCGCGCCGGGGCGGACCTTTACGGGGCCATCCACGCCTGGATGCATCGCATCCCGGGCGGGCTCGGCATCGCCAACGTGTTCGCCTGCGCGCTGTTTGCCGCCATGGCAGGATCGTCGCCGGCGACCTGCTCGGCGATCGGCTCGGCTGGCATCCCGGAAATGCGCAAGCGCGGTTACTCCGGCAGCTTTGCGGCCGGAATTATTGCGGCCGGCGGTACGCTTGGCATTTTGCTGCCGCCGTCGATTACCATGATCCTCTATGCAGTGGCGGCGGAGCAATCGCTCGGCCGCCTGTTCCTTGCCGCGGTCGGCCCGGCTGTGCTGCTCGTGACTTTGTTCGCGGGCTATACGGGTTGGCGCTTCCGGTTCGAATATCGCGCCGCCTTGGCGGCGTACAAGCGCTCCGGCGTGACGTCCGAACTGCTCCGCTCCGACGAGCTAACCCTGCGCGACCGCTTCGAGCTGCTGCCACGGGTTCTGCCCTTCGTGATTCTGCTCACCGGGGTGATGATCGCGCTCTATGGCGGTTTTGCGACTCCGTCGGAAACCGCCGGTCTTGGCGCGGTTCTTGCTCTCCTGCTGATCGCATCGATCTACGGCGCCTGGAGGGCCAGCGATCTCGCACCTATTCTCACAGCGACGCTGCGTGAATCAACCATGTTGATGCTCATCATCGGCATGTCGCTCCTTTATTCCTATGTGATGAGCTACCTGCATATAAGCCAATCGACTGCGGAGTGGATCGTGGCGCTTAACCTTTCTCGCTGGGTTCTGCTGACCGCCATCCTGGTGATGGTTGTGGTACTGGGATTTTTTCTGCCGCCGGTGTCGATCATCCTGATGACCGCGCCGATCATCCTGCCACCGCTCAAGGCCGCGCATTTCGACCTCGTCTGGTTCGGCGTCATCATGACAATCGTCATGGAAATGGGCCTGATCCACCCTCCGGTGGGCCTCAACCTGTTCGTCATCAAGAGCATCGCGCCCGACATTTCGCTGCGCGAGGTGGTCTGGGGCGTCATCCCATTCGTTGCCCTTATGATTTTTGCCGTCGTGATATTATGTATATTTCCGGGAATCGCCACATGGCTGGCGGCGGCCGTGATGGGCGGATGAACCAGGCGGTAAGATGAATACCTCTTTTTTCGGCGAATTGCTGCAAGCAATCTCTGAGCGCGGACGCGCGCTGCTCGACCGGGCGCGCGAGCGTCGCGACACCCTCGCTGAGACGACCGAGAATCTCGCCGATCTGTGCGAGGAGTTGTTGTCGAACCGGGGCGAGGCGTCGGGGGTTGCGCTCGCGCGCGAGATCCTCTCGCGCTACGATGATCTGACCATCGGGCCTCGCATTGCGTTCTTCGAGGCGCTGGCGACCCGCTTCGGCACCGATCAGGCCCGGATCGATGCTGCCATTGAAGCATGGAGAAACAAGCCGTCCGACGTCGCCGCCGCCGAGCTTCATGCGGCGACCGCGCCGCGGCGGCTGGAACTGCTGCGCCGCCTCAACCTGGCGCCCCAGGCTACGCGTACGCTGGTGGAGATGCGCGGTCAGCTGCTCGATACGCTGACGCGCCGGGAAGACCTCGCGGCGATCGACGCCGATTTCGCCGACCTGTTCTCGACCTGGTTCAACCGCGGGTTTTTGGTCCTGCGGCGGATCGACTGGTCGACGCCGGCGGTGGTGCTGGAGAAGATCATCCGTTACGAGGCGGTCCACCAGATCCAGGATTGGGTCGATCTGCGCGCTCGTATCGACTCGCCGGACCGGCGCTGTTACGCCTTCTTTCATCCGGCGCTGGTTGACGAGCCCCTGATCTTCGTCGAGGTGGCGTTGACCAGGGAAATCCCCGGCGCCATTGCCCCGATCCTGGAGCTTAAGCGCGAGGCCCTCGATCCCGAACGCGCCACTACGGCGGTGTTCTATTCGATTTCGAACTGCCAACGCGGCCTTGCGGGGGTGACGTTCGGGAGCTTCCTGATCAAGCAGGTGGTGGCAGAAATCTGCCGCGAGATGCCGCGGCTCTCCACCTTCGTGACCCTGTCGCCGGCGCCGAATTTCGGCGGCTGGCTGGCGCGCCAGCGCATGCAGCCGTCGCCCGCGGTGACCGAAGCCGACCGTGCGGCGCTCGCGGGACTCGACCGCCCGGAGTGGTGGAGCGAGGAGGCCGCGCTCGACGAGATGCGAGAGCCCATGCTGCGCGCCGCCGCGACGTATTTCATGACCGCGCGCAATTCCTTAGGCTCTCCGCTCGATGCAGTCGCCCGTTTCCATCTCGGCAACGGCGCCCGCCTGGAGCGGCTCAATTGGCCCGCCGATCTCTCCGAGCGCGGCCGCCGCCAGTCCTGCGGCCTGATGGTGAATTATCTCTACGGCCTCGGCGACATCGAGAAGAACCACGAGGCCTATGCGGAGAACCGCACCGTCATCGCAACGAGCGCCATCCGGAAGCTTGCCCGCCCCTCCCGCGCCCTCACTACGGTGGAAGCGGCGAACTGACGGTCAAATCTTGTCGGGGCATAGTCGTCGCCGGCGATGGGCAAACTGGCATGGCCGACGCAATACTAAATCGGCGCCGGCGGCTTTTCGTGAAGCTGTCAACTTGCTGGTTCCCCCGGACAGGGCGGCATCAACGATCTTGCGAGCTCGCTTGTCACCATGCACCTTCGGTACTTTTATGCTCTAGCCACGATGCCCTCGTCACACGGCCCTGCCGCCTGAGACCTGCGGGGTTCAGCGGCGCGTCGGCGACTTACCGGAAGCATGGGGATTACGTAAGCCCAGCTTGCGCCAATAGTACTCGTCAAGGTGGCCCGTAAAGACGGTGGCAATGCCTTTGTGCCCCAGGGCGCGCCACTCGTTATAAGCGTCGACCGGGGACATTCCCATATATTTCACTTCATAGAGAGCGATGATCAATCCAGTGCGATCGACCCCGTGCTCGCAATGAACAAAAACCGGTTGCGCGCCCGGATTACCCATGATGGTCAGGATTTCGTCGATACGCACGTCATCCTCGTCGCTCACGGGATCGATCGCGTCGAGCGGTTTCGAAAAGAATAGAAGCCCCAAGCTTTCGCTAAGGTTCATTTCAGCGGCGATCGCGCTGTCCAGTTCACCCGGCTCCCACCATTTCATGAACGCGCGGTAGCTCGAATTGTTCAGGTCACCACCCTGAAGGTTAATGACCGTACGCACATTCAGGCTCTGCAGGTAACTCAGATCGGCCGGCTTCGGACGGCCGCCGCGGTAGAGGACGTCGTTGACCTTTGAGAAATTGGAAATTGTCGTGTCCGACGGCGCCACATGGGAGGGAAGAGTCAAACTCACTATGAAAACGAGGCAGACGAGTCTCATCCTCCACTCCCTCCTGCGATGTTCGCCCGGTCATTGATACCTTGAGCAAAAGCTGCTAGGGCCGGGGTGGATAATCTACTGGGTGAACCGACCAGGATTAGTGGCTTGACTGTTGCGATTACCGTCCCAATGATTTCCCCGCCCGCCTCTGCCAGGGTCACCATGATGTCTCGCTGCAAAGGCGAAAGCTTAAGGCGACAAGGCATGCTGTACCTTCACGTCTAACATTCGCCATGGGTCATCACCGAGGCGCGAAGCGCCGCGGCCACAACGCAAGCAACTCGGTACACCCGCCATGGTGTCAACAGAGTCGCGGCGGCGGGTCCTGACCCAAAGCGGTCGATGCGAGCAACATTTCATCTGATCGACCTTGTCTCGCAAGAGGAAGCCACAGAGCCTCTGCTCGCAGGCAAGGCCGAGGCCGCGTGAAACACAATTTTCGCCCCTGCGCAAGGCCTATCGGGTATTTGGACCGTAGAGTTGCAGGCCGAGGCTCAACACCACGCTAAGTTCGTTGTTGCCGCGGGTGTTGAAGGCCCCTCGGGCGTGAGGCATTCAGCTCGAGATGGAAGGCACAACGATGACCCTCGATTACCTGCACAGCTTGAGCCAACCTGAGGACGGCCGCCACGTTTGTACTCCCGAGGTGACCTATTCGCGACGGCCACGATTAGCCGTCGCCTTCTGCGCGGAGGGTCTATTCAAACCACAACGTTGGGGCATTGTTGGACGACCGACTCAGGAACATCCTGGCGCAACTCCGCGCCATGAACTCCGGCGCGCATCAGATCAAGCTAGGGTGGAATACGCTTCGGCTGGTAAGGCGAGTTGTCAGCGGGGAGATGTCAGCATGTCGAAATGCTCAGCAAATGTTCGAACTATCTGCGGTTTAGCCGCCGCAGCCGCAATCACGGTGGCCTGCCCGGCTCGCGCAGAGGACGCGGTCTGCCGCAAATATAGAGGCTACAACTTTCCGGATCTTCCGGCGAATCCAGCGTTGGCGCTCGGCCACGTAACATCCGCAGCGCAACGCGTCCATTTCGTCAAAGAAGCCACCGAGCAGCCCGGCTGTCCGAGCCGCACGCCGGCCTGCGCGGAGCGCGCCTATCTCGTGCCTGGCGACCGCGTGATCATTTTCGCGCGGCGCGGCGCCTTCCTCTGCGCGACCTACATCAATGCCAAGGACGGCGCGGACAACGACCGCCCGCGGCTCGGTTGGCTGCCGGCCGACGCGGTGAGCTACGACAAGGCCGAGCCGGTCGCCCTGGCCGACTGGATCGGACACTGGCACCATAACGACGGACCCGACGAAGGCGACATCACCGTGAAAGCCGGAAAAGCCGGGGCGCTCCGGATCGACGGCGTGGCGTCATATGGCGGGAACGATCCTGGCCGCGTCGAGCGGGGCGACATCACCGCCGCCGCGCTCGGATATGACGTGCGGCCGGCGGGCGACCGCCTGAGCTTCACCGGTGATAACGACTGCAAGGTGTGGATGCAGCGCCTCGGCCCGTGGCTGGTCGTCAACGACGATGGCAAATGCGGCGGCGACGACGCCACGTTTCAAGGAGTCTATATGCGCTTGCGGTAATGCCATTGCGAAGCGGCCCGACAGTAGTGGGACCGCTGCACAAGCAGGGGCGTCAGGATCTGATTTCGCCACTGCCGTCACAAAACCGTGCGTAATCCTGGCTAGCAAAGCATTATCTTCGCCGCATACCGTTTGCGAGCGGCAAGCCTTGCGACGCGTTTGTAAGGAGGAGCTCTATCCACATTTGGGACTTGCGGTGACAGGAGGCTGTTGGCGAGAACGAAGCCATTGAGAAGGCTGCAGCGGAGTGACATGGCGAGGCTGATGGCGGTGCGCCCGGGTACCCGGTCAGCAGCCTTTCAGCAGTTTGGTGCGATTTCCGATAGCGGCGCCACGATTCACTGCTACCCGCCGGCAGTTTTCTACTCGCCAAGGTAAACGATCGAAGCCGCAAGGAGATGTTGAAGTGTACGCAGCCAATCGATTGCTGACTGGCGCAGGCCACTTAATTTCTTCAGTACGCCACTTAGCGGCGGCGGCTTTGGCTATGTGCGGCACGCTCCGCTGGTGATGCCTTGATGTCCGTTCTTGGCCCATGGCTGCCGACGTTGGGCGCTGCAGCTTGTTGGCAGCTAGCTCGGGTACACCGGATCAGCGGACACCGCCTTCTTTCCGCGGTCGGAAGGCTTTCGCTGCGGGGATGGTGGCATGAAGCTTGTCAAAATCGCCAGGATATTTCGACTCTGTCGGCCGCTTCACTTCGAAAAGATAGGCCTCATGACTCTGGCCCGTCGGGCCGTACCGCTTCCTTCCCGAACAGACGATCCTCGGTCGGCGTCTCCTCTTTGACGAGCGGCTCGAACGGAACGCCTTACTGCTCAGTCGCAAACGGATCCAGAGGATCACCGCCAAGGATAAAGCCCCCCGCCGCGACGTTGTCCCGCGTTGCCGGATCAGGACCCCGTCCCTCGGCGAAGGCGCGCTCTTCCAAGCGTCGTCCATGCAACATTCCGGGGAGGCCATAATTTCCTTCGATGCAGCGCGGCTCGTAATAGACTCGGTTGGCCTCGTCGCTCTGCCTGGTGAACTCCTGTTTGACCGTCCAGGGACCCGTCCACACCGTCGGATCTTCGACCGTGACCTCGTATCCGAGCGTATCGGTGCCGGTCCGCGTCCAACGCTCGACAAGATGCAAGTTCTCGCGTGACCCGCGAAAATCGGTTTTCGGACTAAAGTTGGTCACGTCGATCACGAGCGTATCGCCCTCCCAGCGGCCGCGCGAGTCGCCAAACCACTGGCGGATACTGTCCGGCAGGTGGGGGCCGCCGTTCATGACGATGTTGCGCTGCCACCCCTGGCCTTGACCCACGTCGTAGAAGATCGAGATGCCTCCCGGCGTTTGCACGATGCGCCGGAAGCTCCCGCCGAACGCGCTTCCGAACTCGGGAAGTCCAAGCGTCAAGCAGCGGTCGTTCGGCCAATGGTCCTCCGGACCATCATCGCGATTGAGGTGCTGGAGGTTATAGCGCGGCGCAAGTTCGGCGCGTCGCGGCGACGGTGTCGGATGGTATTGGCCGCCGCTGCAGCCCACTGACTTGTTCTTGCAGGTGTCGGTCGATCGTATAAGGGCGAGGTAAAACTCCCGATCGGCGGCCGCCGCCTTTTGAGCCTCAGGCGTCAGCGGCGGAAGCCGGCCGTTGGGTGGATCGACAATCTTCGACGTGCGCGCGCCGATGTGCTTTACGGACAAGAACACCGAGTTGTAGGAGCCGTCGACGTCGCGCTCGGTTCCACGCTCCCCACGACTATCGCGACCGAGCAGTTCAGATCGCTCTCTATCCAATTCGGCTCGCTGCGCCTCGGTGAAGAATTCCTGGTTCGCAAACTTGGCAGGGCGCTGCAAGGAAGTGTCCGCTTCATCAGTCCAAATTCCCTGGAGGTCGGGTTCACCCCAGGGTGTCAGGGCCTGGATTGGTGCCGTCGTCGCCTTGGAAGCTATTTGGGCCCAAGCTGGCGTCGGTATAACTGGCGCCGAAATGACCACGACAGGAGAGGACGCGGTGACGGCGACCAACACCATGGAGCCTGAAAAACGGTTGACCACGATAGTCCTCCTTTGTCTTAAAGCAGGTGGGCACGGCACCGCCTTCTGATCGTGACCCTCTGCAAAATCGGCCTCACTCGCAAAATGCGCGGCGAGATAGCCGCCGATCGTCTGCGCCTCGTCCGGCGTCACGGGCGCCACGATATTATCTCGTGCCCGGCTTCAAGGCCATCTAATCGTCAGCGAGTCGAAGGCGCACGAGCACATAGGCTGCTGCCCAGCCAAATCACCTGAGGCGACCGTTGCGCTTCTCACCGTAGTCGGCGCCAATGTGCAGCGCAGTCCCGTGTTGGACCGTGAGCATTTCGATGTCACGGAGACCTATGACCGCGGCATCCTTCGCCGCCAGACCATGCTGAGCGGGACGAGGCCCGGCCGGAGCAATAAGCCCGCCCAGCGGCCTTTTTCGGCGAGCCGGCCCCGGCTCTGTCAACAACGATGAGCTTTCCGGGGCAGCGGCCGCAGAGCACTTGACGGTGGCGATTTTTTCGCTCAGCGGCGGCTGTAGGGGCCCTGACGATCGAGACGCTCGCGTTGGGCCGACGGGGCGAGCTCGGCGTGGCGTTCGCGCATGATCGCCCTAATACGCTCGCGCTGGCGCGAGGTCAGTTCGGCGCAGAGTTCGCGCTCGACCTGGCCCCTGCCGGATCGATCGGGCCCCCGAATAAAATACCGCTTGCCGCGTAGCGTGGTTAGCTAGCTTAGCCGAACTTCAGAACTTTTAGCAAGAATCAGGACGATTTTAGATCGGCTTGATAGCCGCTTTCGTTCAATTCGCGCACACTCACGTCGTCGCCAATGGAGCAGGGCTGCTTACCGAGAGAAGCAAGCGCGCGAACGCCTCAAGGGGGAGAACGCTCATGACAACTCGTCTTCTTTTCATCCTCACAATTCTGCTGCCGGCGGCCACTCAGCTTTACGGACCGACCGCGGGTCGGGCTGGCGATATGAGTTGCTCGGGGCTGATCGGTGGCGGACGCACGGTGATCAATATCAACGGGAACGTTACCGTACCGGCTGGCACGTCCTGCACGCTCAGCTTCGTCAACATCACAGGAAACGTGGGGGTCGGGCCGAACGCAACCCTCGTAGTGTCGGCCTACTTGGAGCCGTCCGAGATCGCCGGCAATATCGAAGCGAAAAACTGCAATTCGGTTTTGCTTCAGGGCAACGTAACGGTCGGCGGAAACCTCAATATCAATGCGTGCAACGGCACGGCGTTGAACGGCTTCCAGGGGCCCGACGTGCTTATTCACGGCAATTTCGAGTGCCGGGCCAACGCTGGACCTTGCTCGGCGTGGCTCGGCACCGTCGACGGAAATGTCCAAATCCAATCCAACAATGCGAAGGCAGCATCCGATGTCAGTCTCGTCAGCGTCGGAGGAAATCTAAACTGCCAGGGCAACTCGCCGGCGGTGACCCATTCGCACGGGCCAAGCTGGGTGGACGGGCAGTCGCAAGGCCAGTGCGCCGGTTTCAGCACCACGACCACATCGATCACCACGCCGGTCACACCGACGCCGTGCGCCAACATTGCAACGCTGCCTGCTTCGGGCTTTCCGGTGCCCAATACTGTGATCGTCGCGACGCAGGATTTCCCAGCCGGATCAGCCGGGCCCGGATTGCCGGAGTTCTGCTCCGTTACCGGCGTTGTCAATCAGCACATCAGCCCGGTTGACCAGTGCCAGTACGAAATTGCCTTCCACGTGGCCATGCCGGTCAACTGGAACGGACGCTTCTTTTTTCAGGGCGGCGGCGGCACCGAAGGCTTCCTTCCTGACGCGGGCGGCGCCACCAGTTCCGATCAGAGCTTCGGGCTCATCAACGGCTATGCCGTGGCAACCCAAAATGGTGGCTATTTCACAACCGATCTGGCATTGCCAACGTGTGATTCGGGATTTGGAAATCCCTTCGAATTCTTCCTTGATCCGATTGGCAACATCGGCCACGCGTACCAATCGATCGAAGTGACGACACTCCTCGCCAAGTACCTGATCAATCAATTCTATGGCGAAGGCCCACATCACTCTTATTGGGTCGGCTGTTCATTCGGTGGACGTCAGGGCATGGTGATGTCGCAGAGCTTTCCGTTATTCTTTGACGGGATCCTCGCGGGGGCCCCGGTTTACGATTCGGAAGCCACCGGTCTCAGCAACCTCTATGGCAAGGAGCAGATGCTGAACGCCTATAACGCCACCCCCTCGTTGCCACCGCCAACCCTCGTGCCCCTACCGGCGCCTCTACCGCCAGAGCCGGTCCTGTATCCCGCATTTCCGGTCGCTGACCAGGCTCTCCTGGAAACCGCCTTGCTGCAAGCCTGCGACGCGCTCGACGGTGTCGCTGACGGCGTTGTCGACAACCCACCGGCCTGCAAGGCGACGTTCGATCCCGCCACCGCGACCTACACCTCGGGAGGCGTGACTTTCCCCTTGCAATGCACCGGACCTAAAAATGCGACCTGTTTGTCGCCGGCGCAAATTCAGGCCGCCAAGAAAATCAATCAAGGCCCGCGAAACAGCGCGGGACAAGCGATCGCGGCGCCGGCCGGCGCTGTCACCGAGGACCCCGCCAGCAACATCGCGCTAGGCTTCGTGTGGGACGGCGGCTGGATGACGGTCGGCGGCATTCCGCTAGAATTTATTGGTGCTCCGGGTATGCTGCCCCAGCTTTATTACGAGCAGTTCGGTTACGCGTTCTTGTCCCCGGCACAGCCGACGTTCAATATATTCGGTTTCAACTTCGATACCGATCTGGGAATGCTCAACCCGAATACGCCGCTCGTCACCTACGGCACCTCGCTTGATATCGAACGCTTCGTCGATAACGGGCACAAGATCATCTGGTTTCAGGGCCTCAGCGATCCTATCGTGCCTGTTCTCGGCACGATCAAGTATTATGAAGAAATGGCGCAACAGTTCGGCGGCTTAGAGCCGGCGCAGCAGTTCTCGCGCTTCTATCCGGTCCCCAACATGAGCCACCGCATAGGTGGACCGGCGACCGGTCAATTCGATCTCGTTACGCCGCTCGTCAACTGGGTCGAAAACGGTACCCCTCCAGGGCCGATTAATGCGACGGGCGTGAACTTCACTCCTGCTGCGTATCAAGTCTCCTTGGTGTCAGGACCGACCACTCGCACGCGCCCATTGTGCCCGTACCCTCAGCAGGCGCGCTTTACCGGGAACGTATCGGTTGTCGGCGGTGTGCCCGTTGCGAGCAACCCAGCGGATTTGGCTGATCCGACAAAATATCAATGCATCTCACCACCTCATCTCGAGGAACAGGGGAATCAGGAGTAACGCCAGACGCGCGTTAGCGGTTATTTAAGAGGACGCGGCAATGGCCGGTGCCGCCGTCAAGCGTGCCGGCCTTTCGCTTATTACCTCGCCTCGTGCTTCACCGCGGGCGCAGCTTGCGGAGTACGAGCGTCATCATGCCGCCTGTTCGTTGCTCGACTCGTCGAGACCGCGCAGGATGTAAATCGTTCCGGCACCACTTGGGCAATGATTTCGGCATATCGCCGCAGCTCCCGGCCGATTGCCCTCATCACCGCGGGTCCGAGCAGCGGAGCGCGGGTTTACTCCCGCTGTTATCGCTCATCGCCCGGCTTTGGCCTTGTCGGCCTGCGCACTCATGCGGCGCGCGTCGCCGGCCGCGCTTCTCGGCTGACTGCCCGCCGGGTTAAGAGGCCGCCAAGACAGCGCCATCAACAGGCAAGCAATCAAGCGTCGGGAATCAATCGGTCAAAACCACGCGTTCATCGGCGCCGCAGGCAGCCAATCATTCGTCCTTGAGCAGCCGCCACGGCCCAACCTTGAGCCCCTTGGCGATCTTGCCCAGCTACTGGTCTAGCCCCGGTCTAGCCCCGGTCTAGCCCTGATTAGACAGGGGCCCCTGCTTTTTTAGCGCCTCGCGCTCTAGGCCACCGGCTTCATCGCCCCGTCGTGGGCAAGAACCGTTTTCCACCGAAGCGCTCGGCACAGGCCTTCAGCGTCCTTTGATTCGGTAAAACAGAACACCAACGCGCGAAATTCCGCGCGGAGGAGACCGGTAGGTCATGGGGCGGATATTAACAGGACCACACGAGAGGTGAGGCTGCGGCCAGTGATTAGTGGGATCACGCCCCACCCGTGCCGCCAGCAGTGTGCTGTCGATCGAGGCATCCCCGCAATCCGGCAATCGCCGTGATGCCCTCACGGACCTCCAGGCTCGAACCGGCGAGATCATTTCCGAAAGGCTCACAACGACCGCCGAGATGCGTGGCAAAGAAAGCTTCGGCGATGGCGTTGAATGAGGTACGGCTTTCGGGTCGCAGAAAACCATGCCCTTCATCC
>JASHRR010000235.1 GCA_030037185.1 Xanthobacteraceae bacterium
TCACTAAGCAGAGCGACGAGGCGAACAAAATCTATTACGAGCCGCGCTGTGTGGAAGGAAATTATGGACTTCCCGGGCTGCTCCATGGACGGCGCATCGAAGAACTCGCCTTTGCGGAGGGACGAGGTGTTGATCCGAGAACCAGAGACAGCGTTAAGGCAGCGAGCTTTACGCCGGATCCGCTGCAGTCGCAGTGATACTGCGGCGCCCTGTACGCTGCGCCAACGTAAGAGCCGAGCCAAGAAACTTGCGGGCGTTTAATGGCACTTTTGAAATCGTTGCAGCGGAGAGCCCGCAGCGGTTAGGTCGTCACCAAAAAATCGGCTCGCGAGCAAGTGGGGGAACTCGTCATGCGTGTTGGTATCTCTACGATAGTGTTGCTCATTGTTGCGTCGGTGAACCCAGCGGATACAGCTTCGCTGTCATCGTCGTCATTCCCGCCGTTGTCGATCGCGCAGGAGTCTTTGCTCAAGCCCAATGACATGTTCAAGGAATGCGACGACTGCCCGGAAATGGTGGTGATCCCTGCTGGCAGCTTCGCCATGGGTTCTCCGGAGAGTGAGCCCGTACGCAGCGAGAACGAAGGTCCGCAGCACGTGGTGAGATTTGAGCAAATGTTTTCGGCAGGTAAGTTCGCAGTGACGTTTGCCGATTGGGATGCCTGTGTGGCGGATGGCGGCTGCAATGCTTACCGGCCTGACGATCATGGCTGGGGACGCGGTCGCCGTCCGGTGATCAACGTGTCATGGGACGATGCCAACGCATATGCAGCGTGGCTGTCGCGCAAGACCGGCAAGAACTACCGGCTCCTGAGCGAGGCAGAGCGCGAATATGTGACGCGTGCAGGCTCGACAATGCCATTCTGGTGGGGCGCAACGATCTCTCCCCAGCTGGCGAACTACAATGGCAATTACGCATACGGCGATGGCCCGACGGGCGAAAATCGGGGCAGGACGTTGCCGGTCGATTCATTTCAATCGAATCCATGGGGCCTCTATCAACTCCAGGGCAATGTGAATGAGTGGACCCAGGATTGTTGGCATGAAGATTACATCGCAGCACCCTCCGATGGCTCAGCATGGACATCCGGAAACTGTGAATTCCGTGTCAGCCGCGGCGGTTCCTGGTACAGCTTTCCGGCGCTTCTGCGCGCGGCTCGCCGCAACAGGGACTACACTGACCTACGAAGCATCCTCGTGGGTTTCCGTGTCGCGAGAACGCTTACCTCTTCGCGCTCGACACGGTGATCGGAGGAGTGAAAAGCCGATCCTCTACACCGGCGCGCCTTGCGCCGTCGCCGGCGCGCGCAAACATTCGCTACCGGGACCTTGAAATCCCCTTCGGGGACGTGGTCGGGGTTGAAGGGCACGCAATAAACGCCAGTGGCGCCCGAACTTCTCGAACATGTATTCCCGGAGTTCGTAGCGAACGAGCGTTTCCGCGCTGGTACGCGACAGCGGGGCGGATCGACGGATACGCTCGCCGGCCGGGAAATTCCGACCTCGCAACCAAGGCGATGGGGCGCGGCGCCTGCCGTACCTTGCGGCGCACCATTTTTCGCGCGGCTATCCCATGTGCGGCAAGCCCGTCCGGGGCTTTAAGACCGGCGACATGGTCCGCGACGAGATAGCAAAAGGCGCTCGCGCCGACATTCCATGGAGCTGCTGTTTGCAGTCGATTCGGCATCCAGACAGGAAACGAGTCATCAAAGATGTCGGGCACCAGTGCGTATCCTCCAGCGCGGAGACGGCTACCGCTACGCGGCGCGCTCTCAACCCCCGGGCATGAATCCCGGGGTGCAATTTGATCGGGAAGATTTTCAACCCGCAGGATGCCCTTGCGGGCCTCCCTACGCGGCTATCGGACCGCGTCGAAGACGCTCAACAATCCAGTACGTTGTGGCTGCAACAAACGTTGTCATCGCATCGTCGGAATGACGAACTCTATCCCTTCCTTGATCCCGGATGGCCAACGCGACGTTACGGTTTTGGTTTTTGTATAAAACCGGATCGAGTCCGGGCCATGTTGATTGAGGTCACCGAAGCTCGACTGCTTCCAGCCGCCGAAGGTATAGTACGAGAGCGGAACCGGAATGGCGAAATTCACCCCGACCATGCCGACATTGACGCGCTCTGTGAAATCCCGCGCGGTGTCGCCGTCGCGGGTGAAAATAGCAACGCCGTTCCCGTAGTCGTGCTCGGACGGCAGCCGCACGGCTTCCTCGTAGTCCCCCGCCCGCACCACGCAGAGCACAGGGCCGAAAATCTCCTCCTTGTAGATGCGCATTTGCGGCGTCACCTCGTCGAACAGGCAGCCGCCCATGAAATTGCCCTTGTCGTAGCCTTGCAGCTTGAATCCGCGGCCATCGACCACGAGCTTGGCCCCTTCCTTCACGCCCATGTCGACATACGCTTTGACCTTGTCGAGATGGGCGCGCGTAACCAGTGGACCGAAATCGGCCTGCGGATCTGATGATGGGCCGACTTTGAGAGCTTCCACCCGCGGGATCAGTTTCTGCATGAGCGCGTCCGCAGTGCTCTTGCCGACAGGCACCGCCACCGCTACCGCCATGCAGCGCTCACCGGCCGAGCCATAACCGGCGCCTATCAAGGCATCCACGGCCTGGTTGAGGTCGGCATCCGGCATTATGATCAAGTGGTTCTTGGCACCGCCGAAGCACTGTACGCGTTTGCCGTTGGCACAGGCGGTCGAATAGACATATTCTGCGATCGCGGACGAGCCCACGAAGCCGACCGCCGTCACGCGCGGGTCGGTGAGCAGGGTGTCGACCGCTTCCTTGTCGCCATTGATCACGTTGAGAATACCGGGCGGCAGCCCCGCCTCGGTCATCAGGGCCGCGAGCCGCATCGGCACCGATGGGTCGCGCTCCGACGGCTTGAGCACAAAGGCGTTGCCGCACGCAATCGCCGGCGCGAATTTCCACATCGGGATCATGGCGGGAAAATTGAACGGGGTGATGCCGGCCACCACCCCGAGCGGCTGCCGCAGCGAATAGAGGTCGATTCCCGGCCCCGCGCCGGACGTGTACTCGCCCTTCATCAAGTGGGGGATGCCGCAGGCAAACTCGACCACCTCGAGGCCGCGCTGGATGTCGCCGCGGGAGTCCGCGATGGTCTTGCCGTGTTCCGACGACAGCAGCGCCGCAAGTCCCTCATAGTCCCGGTTTACGAGCTCGAGAAATCGGAACATGATGCGGGCGCGCCGCTGCGGATTGGTCGCCGCCCAGGCCGGCTGGGCTGCCGCCGCCACGGCGATCGCGTGCTCAACCTCAGCGTGCCTTGCGAGCGCCACCTTAGCCTGAACTTCGCCGGTATTGGGATCAAAAACGTCGCCAAAACGCTCAGAACTTGCCTTGACCTCCTTGCCGCCAACAAAATGGCCGATTTCGCGCATTGATAGTCTCCGCCGAGAAGTTCTGTCCACGCCGCCTTACCGTTCCCGGCAGGCGTGGAGGATAAAGGAGGGGCATAATGTTGCAATGGCGGCCTTAACGGCGGGCCAACATTGCCTATGGTGGGAGGTATAAACTTAAAAATGCTGATTTTTAAGTCAGATTGACGTGAGGAATGCGCGGTATTGCATCTTTCTGCCTGCTTCGGTTTTGCCACTCTCCGCTCTCCAACTTCCGTCCGCTCCCCGACTTCCGTCCGCTCCACGACTTCCGTCCGCTGCCGGACTTTAGCGTTCCAATGCTGCCGATGTCCCGCTTCAGTGAATTGGGTGTCGCGTGATGCTAGGCCTACCGGAATCCGGCGAACAACAACCGAATGCGCTTACCGCAGGTGATGCGAAGCCGCCTTTCCTGCAGGTGACCATCAATGCGCGCCTGATCGCAATCGTGCTGACGATCGCGGTGCCGCTCAACCTGGTCATTGCCGCGGTCATCTGGAGATTGGCCAGTGCCGCCAACGAAACGCAGCGCGCCAGCCTGGTTTATTCGGCCCGTTCGGTAGCAGCCGCGGTCGATGCCGAGCTCGGCAAATACGTTGCACTCGCTCAAGTATTGTCGCACTCGCCGGCCTTGCTGGAGGACAGTATCGACGCGTTTGAGAGCGAGCTGCGCCGAGGCCTTTCAGCCGACCCGGACCTCTGGGCTATCGTTGCCGACGCTAACGGCCGGATGCTCGTAAACACTGTGCGGTCGCCAGGTCGGCCACTGTTGTCCGAGATCAGGACCAAAGAGGGAATTGCTGCGCAAAAGGAGGCCTTTGACACCCGTTCAATTGTCATCTCCGACGTCTTTATGGGCCCCGACCACAGATGGGCGGCGACAACCAATGTTCCCATCTTCAAGAACGGCGAGCCCTTCCGCATCCTTGGCCTCACCATGCACACGCGTCGCTTCCTGGACCTGGTCGCCTTTCAGGAGACGCCGAAAAATTGGGTTGTCGGGATACGCGATACCCAGGGTCGGCTGGTCGTCCGCCTGCCTGATCATGAAGGCCGGGTCGGCCAACTCGCCGGGGACCAAGTCCGCCAGATCATGAAGCAA
>JASHRR010000236.1 GCA_030037185.1 Xanthobacteraceae bacterium
AGGAAAGCGGCTTACAACGCGCATTGCAGAGCGTACGAGGGATGCTCTGAACGCTGAACCATTTGCTTCCAGCATTGAGGAGCTCACTATGCTGCGTGCGAGACAAGCCGCGAAGCGAAGGGCTGCCAAGAAAACTGTGCCTGTGTTGGGAGCTGCCGGGTTTTCGCTGGCGCTAGCGGGGGGCGCGGCCGCGACCACCAACGGTCCGGCGGCAGATGTCCGGCCGGCGCCTGCCGCGCCAAATCACGAAATTATCCTCGGCGAAGAGGAAATCTCCGACGTCAGTCTGGCGACGTTCTATGTTTTCGATACGGATAATCCCGGAACAGGCAACGCAGGCGTGCAGCTTGCCGGAGGCTGCTTCGGCTGCGGCGGTTGCCGGGGATGTCGAGGCTGCGGCTGCCGGGGTTGCGGTTTTGGTTGCCGCGGTTGCTCGTGCGGATCCTGCGGCTGGTCGTGCTCGTGCTCCTGCGGGTCCTGCGGGTCCTGCGGCTGGTCCTGCTCCTGTTCCTGCTCGTGTTCCTGTTCCTGCTCGTGTTCTTGCTCGTGTTCTTGCTCGTGCTGCTGCTGCTGGTGATAGACCGGAAGCGCTATCCAACCGCGCAGGCGTAAGTCGTCCGCGGTTGGTTGACATCGCAACGCCATAGCGGTCCCGATTTGAAGCGCACACTGTCGCCGCGATGGGCAACCACGGGAGGAGCCTGATGCTGCCCAACAGCAAAGACGTGCCGCAGTTCTCTCCCAATTTTACTGTCTACGTGCTGCCGCCTGACGCCGTTTGCCTCTATTCGGAGGACAGGAAGTTTTTCCTCCACGGCCAGCTCTACTGCGCGCTTGCGTCGGCAATTGGAAAAGGGGGGCGGAGCTGTCGGGAGCTCGTTGGCGAGCTGGCGCAGGAGTTTCCATCGGAGAAGATTCAGGAAGCGCTGAAGCGGCTATTCGACCGCCGTTATGTCGTCCCGGCATCACGCGGCTCCGCCGACACCATGGCAGCTTATTGGGCAAGCCTCGGCCTGGCGCCAGAAATCGCGGCGAGAAATCTGCAGGAATGCCGTGTGTCCATTCAGTCAATCGACGTGCCGGGCGAAACGAAACTCGCCGCCGCCCTGAGTGAGCTGGGCGTTCGCGTTGCTCAACGCTCTCCTGCCCTGACCATCACGATGGTGAAAGACTATCTTGAAACAGGGCTGGCCGACTTGAACCAGCAACATCTGTCCAAACGAACGGCCTGGCTGCTCGTTCAGCCCTCAGGCGTTTTTCCTTTGGTAGGACCCGTGTTCAGCCCGGGCAAGAGCGCCTGCTGGACCTGCCTTGCCGACCGGATGAAGCGCAATCGGGAGGTCCGAGCGCTGCTCGACCGCGGGGATGCCCGCTGCGTCGCGGTATCGCCTCTGGCTCGACATGCGCTCGGACAGACCGGTATCCAGCTTGCTGCCGTGGAAGTCGCGAAAGCGGTCGCCACCGGGTTTCGTACGGAATTGAACGATCACATCATCAGCCTCGATCTGTCGGGCGCCACCATCGCGAAGCACTACGTGGCGGCCCGCCCGCAATGTCCGGCATGCGGACGCAAGGAATTACGGGATCCCCGCCGTGTGCCGATGCGGGTCGGGCTTGACGCCAGCGGCAAGCTGGTCATGACGAGCGGCGGATACCGGACCGTTTCGTCGCGCGCAACCGTCACGCGGTTCCGAAAGCACGTGAGCCCGCTTACCGGCGTGGTTTCGCGGCTCGAGCGGATCGAGGCCGACTTGCCCTTGAACACGAACTATTTTGCCGCGCACAATTTTTCGGGGCCGGCCCGTACGGTCAATCAGCTGAGGGCAGGACTGAGGGGCGGCAGCTTCGGCAAGGGCAGTACGGCCGAGCAAGGCGAAGCCAGCGCGCTCATGGAGGCGATCGAACGTTACTCCGGGATTTTCCAGGGCGATGAAATCCGAGTGACGCGGCGCTTCACGGATTTTCGGCCCGGCGAAGCCCTCCATCCGAACGACGTCCTCCTCTTCAGCGACGCCCAATATGGGCGACGCCAGACGCGCGCGCTCGATGCGGGCCATTCGCACATGGTCCCGCCCCCGTTCGACCCGTCGGCCAAAATAGAGTGGTCGCCGGTCTGGTCTCTGCGTGACGAAGGCTTCAAATACCTTCCGACCGGGCTTTTGTACTTTTTCTATGGGGTCGGATATCAAGCGGATTCCAATGGCTGTGCAGCCGGCAATACGCTCGAGGAAGCCGTCGTCCAGGGTTTCCTCGAGCTAGTGGAGCGGGACGCATATGCAATCTGGTGGTATAACCGCCTGCCGCGCCGAGAACTGGATCTCGAGCAGTTCGACGACCCCTACGTGCGCGATCTGCAAACCCAGCTTGCCGAATCTGGACGCCGGCTTTGGGTGCTCGATGTTGCCAGCGATCTCGCGATCCCGGCCTTTGTGGCCGTAACGCACTGGATGCAGAATGGTAAAGAAAATATCGAGTTTGGTTCTGGCGCGCATTTTGACGCCCGCATCGCGCTGCTGCGGGCAGTGACCGAACTCAACCAATTCTTGTCGATCGGTCTGATGGGGGGCGGGACGGGTGAAAGATCAAGCCTCGACGGCTCTACTCCGTTCCGGCTGCAGGACCATCCCTTCTTGACGCCAAGCGGCAATTCGATGATCCAACTCAGTTCGGATTCGAAGTTTGGCCGTCTCGACTCGCGCGAGCAGGTCAGCGCCTGCGTGCGTGCCGCCAAGCAAGCGGGCCTCGATTTCCTCGTGCTCGATCAGACGCGGCCCGACATCGACGTTCCGGTTGTGAGAGTGATCGTTCCGGGACTGCGGCATTTCTATCGCCGCTTCGCGCCGGGCCGGCTTTATGATGTGCCGGTCAAGCTCGGATTGCGAGACCGGTCACTCCCGGAGGACGAACTCAATCCCAATCACCCCCATACGTGAGTTTCGTCCTTGGCTTGCGCGAAGCGGAATCAGCAAGAGCGAAAGCTTCCGAGCCAACTCCCACGCCGCAGCCTCTCGCGGACGGAAAGCAGCGTCACCTCGCAGGGGGCAACTTAGCGAGCCTTGGAACGTTCGGTGCGAGCGCAGCGGAGGCCGCCCTCAGGCCCTTGTCAGCGCCAGTGAAGACCCGTGAGGTTCACTGGCGACTTATTCCTGCGGCAAGCGCCAAGTGGTCGGCCGCTCGTACGGCCGGGTGTGCTCGCCGACTCCGCATTCTTAAGTGACAGACGAGCCCAAATACCTGTTTTTCTTACCGTCAGATCACCAAGTCATTTTCATCATGATAAAGTACGTGTCTTGACCCGTTTGCGCCCGGCGCGCTGGCTATAGACCCGCCGAAGAACGTATCCGGTCCGAACCTCCGGTTGTCGAAATTTCGGCTTTCTCAAGAGTCGCCAAGATGTTCGCGGGTGCGGCGGTCATCAGCTCGATAAGGTGCCTGCTTGCCGCCCCGGCAGCGCCATCACGGCTGACCTGCTGCACTCACCGCGCCTTCAAGATCTCGTTCAACGGTCGCGATGGCCGCTTGATCAGTATGAACAGGCCCGATAACGGGAGCAGCAAACGTTACGGCCCTCGACCGGAAGCCAACCAGTATCGCGACAGACCAAATGTGCGAGCGAAGGCGTTATTGTTGGTCATTGGTCCGTTGACCGATGTAGAAACCGCTTGTTGTCGGACATTGCGGCTCAGGATGAGGCGAGACGATGTTGCCCCTATCGCTGTCAGTTCGTCATGGCCGCATTCGCTGCGGTTCGCTCGTGATCGCCGTTGCGGTCATTGCGATCGTCGCGGCCCGCGCGGCCGAACCGCCGCCGTCATGTGCGAATCGCCCGGCGGACCCGACATTGCCGTCAGCCGATATCTTGCCGAAGGCGCCGGCGAAGCCGCCCGTGCCGGCGAACGATCCGGCAGTCCAGACGCAGCCGGTGGGTTGCGCGGAGTGGACCGATCGCTGCGTCACCTGCCGACGCGACGCCGGAAAGACCATATGCTCCAATATCGGAATCGCCTGCCAGGCCCAGGCGGTGGAGTGCCTGCGCAGCGAGCCCGCACAGGAGAAGAGACAAGGGAATTGACGGGCTGCGTTCCTAACAAGCGGCCATTCGCGTGTTTCCAGTAATCTAACCGCACTGGCGAGCAAACCTCGGCGCCAGGTCGGCCTCATCCGCGCTGGGGCCGGGACGCTGCGGGGACGGGCCGAGAAAGCCGAGGCTGTTCGATCGACGTTGGCGCAATCCTGATGCATCCGCGAATTCCCGGAACGAGTGGTGTAGCGCCAATGGTGTTGGGGGGGGGCTCCTCAAAAACGCCCTTGAGGTCGGTTTTAAATTTCTCATCTCCGAAATCGCGACCGAGTTCATCCTAAGGTTGTCCTGCGGCTCGCTCACACCGCAATGAGGACGTCGAGCGAGCCTGCCGGCGCTCACGAAAAATCCGCCGTGGCACCGAGTTTGCAGTGTGGAGGAACCCAGAGCTCGCGATGTTTGCCAATCCCTTGCCTTCATCGTGGACCAAACCGCATGGCGCCTCTCTTGTTGCCCGCAATGTGAGTGACATTGCGTAGCGGCGTTGCGCTAGTCGATCCGTTTGCTTAACGCGGAATCCCACGAAAAACATGCGGTGGGCGGTCGAGCCGCAACTCGTAAGTTACGCCACCATCTCGCCCGCCATTGACAGCTTCAATAGCCGCGCCGCATTGCGCCAGAACACCGCGTCGCGCTCGCGCGGCGGCAGGTTGAGGTCTTCAATAAGCTTGATGGCACGCGGCTTGAGGGAGGTGAGCGGCGGCGCATCGCTGCCATAGAGCACGTGGTCGGCGCCGACGGTGTCGAGCACCAGACGCGCTGCGGGAGCGTGATAGGTCACACTGTCAAAATGCATCATTCGCAGATAATGGCTTGGCGCGTGGTTGATCTTCATCGGCGCATAGGGCCCGAGGAAAAACGCCTCCTCCTGCAGCTCATAGGCATAGTCGAGCCGACCGATCACCTCGCAGATGCCGCCGCCTCCGTGCGAAGCCACGATCTTGATCCGCGGAAAATCCTCCAGAATCCCGCGCACGATCAGCCGCGACAGCGCGAGACAGAGGTCGGCCGGGCGGCCGACACTGGAGGCAAGACGATACTCCTTCATGCGCTGTTCGCCGAAGCCGACATGGGGCGGGTGGATCATCACCGGGATGTCGAGGTCCTGCACCAGTTCCCAGAAGCCGCGCGCCTCATCGTCGTCCGGATAGTGTCCCTTGTGGCTCGAATTGATGAGCGCACCCTTGAGATTGAGGTCCCGGATGGCCCGCTCCAGCTCCTTCAGATGCGCCGGCCCGCCGCATGGCGTCGCCATTGCCAAGCAATAAAGCGTGCCCTGCTGGGCGTTCTGGATTTCGGCGGCGTAGTCGTTCCAGCGCGCGATCGCCTTCAATTCATCCTTGGCGTCCTTGTCGCGCAGGTAATGCGCGGCATTGCTCACCACGCTCACTGCGAGACCCGCCTGATGATGGGCGGCGAGCACATTTTCCACTGTCATGGGACAGCGGCCACCCCAGAAGGGGCTCGCAGCCGCTTCTTCGGGCGGATAAACATGGGTGTGCCATTCGATGATCACGTCCGTCTCCTGCCCGTTGCCGCTAATTCATTGCCATATTGTCATCACCGCGGGGGACACGCGAAAACATTCGGACCGCCTCCTGAGGAGCATCGCGAACCATGCATCTCGAACGATGCCACGCGCAAGGCCTGAGTCCACGACCAT
>JASHRR010000237.1 GCA_030037185.1 Xanthobacteraceae bacterium
CGCGGTCGGCGATTATCCCGCCGAATATCGGAGTGAGATAGACGAGGCCGGTATAGATCCCGTAGATGTTGGACGCGAGCGGCTGGATGCCGAGCGGGCCGAGCGGGGTTTCAAGGATGCGCTTGAGCGCCGCGAGCCCGATCACCTGGCCGGCCGTTCCCGGCTGAAGCACGTGCTCGAAGAGGTAGAGCACGAGCAGTGCCCGCATGCCGTAATAGGAGAATCGCTCCCACATCTCGGTCGCGAACAGGAAGCTCAAACCCCGCGGATGGCCGAGAAATTCGGCTCGCGCCGTTGAAGCGGTCAGTGGAGGGGAGTCGCGAACGCCGGCTTCGGTCATTAGGCTTCCCGGAACTGCTTTGCACGGGCATAGAATATATGCTCAAAGCGGACGCATTTCGTTATGGTGCCGTATCGCGGCCCCCGTTGCCAGACCTTCGGCCACTCGGATTGACCTCGCTATTCCGACACCGACTAGCAAAATTGTGCGCAGTGCTCCAGCCAGAGCGCTTGCGCTTGGCCGGTGGTCAAGCGCGCTCTTGACGCCGGCCACTTCCATAACCGTCTCATGAGCCCCTTCGAGGCGGAAACGCGAGGAGCCCGGAGGCCGAGCGCCTGTGAAGTGTGTCGCAACTTGGGATCGCAACCTCTGGCTTTGAGCCAGGAAACTCCATTCGGAGCGCAAGCTTGGATGGCAAGCACTTCGTCATACTCCCGCCGGCTCGGGCCGGGAGTATGAAGGCCGACCGATGACAAGCGACATGGGTTTATCGCGGGCGCCCGATATTCCACTCTTTTCGAGAGGGGTCTGCCGGCGATCTCGGGGTCCACCGTCCGGGGGTTTTCGGCCCAGGACACGCCTGGATGAACTCATCGGCAAATTCAAATGTAGCGATCGTGGCGCTGCCGCGCCCCGACGGTGCCATCTTGCCTCGTCGATCTTGGCGACGGGGATGTCGGCACTGAAAGCGACTCGCGTGGGGAGGCGGAGCGCTTGAGGGGCGGGCGGAACGGTGAGGCGAGCCGGGACCGTGAGATCGGCCCATGAAAAACATGCGCCGACGAAATTTCTCCATTCGGCAGGCGGCTCCCTGTCTACCGGGCTTTCGGTTGCGGTCGGTCGCTCGGGCGCGCTCACTCATGAGGATGCGTTGAGATAGGCCTGATTGCGCGATATCGATTGCGAGCTTCTGGCGCAATCCGCGGCCGTGATCTGCTGGCATTCTCCGGCTCCCTGCTGACAGATTTTGCATCATCAGCGTTGCTGGTAATCTGCGGTGCGGTTTACCGGATTGAGATTTTAGGGGGGCATATGCTGCAGAGTTTCACCAGGGAAGTTGACCTCAGAACTCCCGCTGACCTGATGCTGGCTTGGGCCGGTGCCATCGGGCTTGCCATTGGGGTAGGCGTTGCGTACTTCTCGGCGGCGCAACTGAGCCTCAGACTTCTCGCTGAACCTGATGGCGTTGCCCTGTTCTGGCCTGCCGCTGGCGTATCCTCCGGCGTGTTGATTGCGCTTCGCGGCGCCGCGCGATTGCCGGTCGCCAGCGGCGTGATCGTTGCGACCATCGTTGCCAATCTGATGGGTGACCGCAGCGTGTGGAACGCCGCTGCCTCCGCAATATGGAATACCGGCGAAGCCCTGCTTGCCGCATGGCTGATCGATCACTATTTCGGCTCGAGTTTCACCCTCGACAGGCTCCGCAATGTGTTGGGGCTGCTGGCGGCGGCAGTCGTGGCGACTGCCCTTTCCGGGATCGGCGGGATGATGTCTTTTAAGCTGTTCCACAGTCCGACGGCGCCGATGTGGACCACCTGGCAGCACTGGTTTGCATCCGACGCCGTCGGCATCATCACTGTCGCGCCGCTGGTGATCGGCCTCGCCGAAGCCCTGCGCAATCCGCCGCTGCGCAAAGAGACCATCGAAGGCGTCGCCGCACTCGTGGCATTGGTGGCGATGACCGTCATCATCTTTTCGCTGCCACCCGAGCAGCGGGAGACGGTGATCTCGGTCGCCCTGCTGTTTCCAATCCTGCTGTGGATTACGGCCCGTTGTCAGCCAGTGTTCGCCGCTGCTGCGGCGTTCATTATTTCACTGACGATTATTTGGACGATAACCTTCGGAATCGACCATTTCGGAAACCCTGTCCTTCCGGTGGGGGAAAGCGTCCTGGGGGCCAAGGGAGCGATCCTTATGTTCGCGCTATGCGCGTACGTTCTTGCGGCGCTGTTCGCCGAGCGGCGGCAACATGAGGCGGTGCTCCAGGAGAGCGAGGCGCGCTTGCAGGAAGCGCTAACGGCCGGGGCGGTGACGGCTTTCGAGTGGGATCCTCGCAGCGGCCTGTCCCAGCGAAGTGAGAACGCCAGCCAGATCCTGGGCTTTGATCGCAAGCAGACTTTCGCCGCCGCCCAATTCCTCGCGCGGGTGCATCCGGACGACCGCGCAGGGTTCAAGGCAATCATCGACGGAGTGTGCATCGACAGCCCGTCTTATTTGGTCACCTTTCGTTTCATTTGCCCCGACCGCCGGGAGGTGTGGCTTGAGGAAACGTCAAAAGCAGAATTCGACACGACCGGACGCGTCGTACGCCTCAAGGGCTTGACCCGCGATATCACGAGGCGGAAGCAGTCTGAAAAGCGCCAGGACCTGCTGATCGCCGAACTCGATCACCGCGTCAAAAACGTGCTCGCGCGCGTTGCTGCAGTCATCACGCATACGCACCGGCACTGCGGGACCATAGACGAGTTCGTCAAAGCGCTCCACGGTCGCATTCAATCGATGGCCGCCGCCCACTCTCTACTCAGCCAAAGCCGCTGGTCCGGCGTGGGTCTTACCGACCTCATACGCCACCAACTTGCGCCCTACACGACCGATGCAAATACCACGATTAGCGGCCCGGACATCATGCTCACCTCCGGGGAGACCCAGGCGCTCGCAATGGTCATTCATGAGCTGGTGACGAATGCTGCGAAGCACGGCGCCCTATCAAACCCCGATGGCAGCGTGTCGGTGAGCTGGCATCGAACCGGTGGCGATGCAGCGGCAGTCATGACAATCATATGGCGTGAGCTCGGCGGCCCGCCAATCAAGGCCCCGGTGCGAACCGGTTATGGCAGCAGCCTTATCCGCGATCTCATCCCTCATGAGCTCGGCGGCGCCGTTGACCTGACATTCCCGTCCGATGGCGCGTGTTGCAAAATTGAAATTCCTCTCGAAAGAGGTGCTAAAATTCCCCGGGAGAACGCGTTAAGAAAAGCAATTATGGATTACGACGCCCTCAGCACCAGCGTACGCAAGTTCTTCAAGAGGCTCCGGCTCACTGCCCATCGGGAGATCGAGAATGCGGTCCGCGACGCCACTGCGAAGAGGAAACTGACCGGTACCACATTGCCGACTAGGGCAGTGGTCACGGTCGCCGGCATCGACCTCAAATTCGAAGTCGCTGGCGATATCGAACTGGCGTGAATGACGTCATTGCTACCGTGGAGCTTCAATCCAGTGCTCCTTTTTCCTCGGGCATGCCTGTCCTGCGAGAACCACCGTGAATATAAGGGACGACGGGGACGTGCTGATCACGGCCGCCGCCACTGCGGCTCCGCCCGCTGACGGCTGTGGTGCAGCAACGATGATGGTGCCGACGAAGTTCGCGCGTTGGCAGAAAACCAGCCCCTGTTAACGGTTTCGGCGATGGCGAGGAACCCGTCATCAACGCATCGGCAATCCAAAAGTGTCTCCTTCGAACGTCGCCAAGGTGAACCGCTCGACGCCGATAAGACACTTCGTCACCGCTTCGCTCGCGCATGAGCACGATGGGGCCCCCGGTTCACGCTGCTCACTCGCGATCGCGGCAGCCCTCGATCCTGACGGGCTTGCAGCTCGGCTATCCGGCTCGGGCAGGATCGCACACTCTCCCAGCGCCAAAGCGCAGACTGAAGGAAGGCCGGCAGCGCTCCTTGCCAGCCGCCGCTGAGGACCGCTACGAGTTCATTGCGTCCAGTTCGCTGAGTTCGACGCGATAGCAAACATGCTTCCGCGCCTCCTTCAGACGCGGATGCAACTTGAGTCGGATGTCAGTTCTCCCGCCATAACCTTCATGCCCAAGCACGGCCAGAACTTGGGGCCTATCAGCTCTAGCTGCGCCTCCATCGCTGCCCCCCCAGCGCAAACCGTCATCCCGTAACATCTGGCGTCACACCGGGTTCCCGTCCACCAGATGGTGGTGACGCTCGAACGCGCAGGCTTAATCAGGCGGCAGCGTCGCGTCGAAAATCATCGGCGATCGAAAACGCCTGCGGAGCTGCGATGAGAGCGGAGTGAAAATGTCATAATCACGGTGACACGGCTAGAGGGCGAACACGAACAGCATCGAGGCCGTCGAGTTGTTGCGCAGTTCCGGCGCGTTCCCTAGCACCTGCACGCGCATGGCCGAGCCGACCAGCACCGCGATATACTGCTTGCCGTTGACCGCGTAGCTGATCGCCGGCGCGTTGATGCCGCTGCCGACGCTGAAATTCCACAGCTCCTCCAGCGTCCTTGCGTCATAGGCCGAGAACGTGCCGTCGTAGTGCCCGAGGAAAACGAGATTGCCGGCCGTTGCCAACGCCCCGGCGTAGTTCGGGTATTCCAGGCGCTTGTTGAGCTTGGTCTCGCCGGTGATCGGATCGATGGCCTTGAGGCTGCCGTAGCGCCGTTCCGGGGTCTTGGTGCTGCCGCCGGTGAAGCGCTCGCGCGGCTTCACGGTGCCGCCCTGGTCTGAGAAATCCTTCTGCTCGACGGTCTCGATGTAATTGCAGCCCTCGATCGATGGCACGTAGAGCAGCTTCAGTTCTGGGTTGTATGCGCTCGGCTCCCAGTTCTTGCCGCCGCTGTTGGACGGGCAGAGTCGCTGCCCCGCCGGCCGGGCGCGGGTGCCATGGCTGCCCGGATTGTAGATCTGCACGTCCTTGGTGGGGTCGTAATTGAGCGGCTTGCCGGTCTTGGGATCGAGGCCGGGCGTCCAGTTCAGTTCATCGACATACTGCTTGCCGGCAATGAAGGAGCCGTTGGTGCGGTCGAGGGCGTAATAGAAGCCGTTGCGCGCCGCGTGGACCACGAGCTTGCGGTCCTCGCCGTTGATCTTCGCGTTGATCAGCGGATGCTCGGAAATCTCGTCGTAGTCGTAGGGGTCCTGCGGTGTGTACTGGAATCCCCACTTGATCTTGCCGTCGTTCGGCGAAATCGCGAGTACACTTGCGGCCCACTTGCTGTCGCCGGGTCGGTATTCTGGGTCGTAATCGGGGCCCGCGTTGCCGACCCCCTGGTAGAGCGTGTCAGTGTCGGCATCGTAAGTGGCGGTTTCCCAGATCGAGCCACCGCCATGCCGCCAGCGCTCTTTGCCGTCCTTCCAGGTCTCGTTGCCGGGCTCACCGGCGCCCGGGATGGTGCTGGTCCGCCACGCCTGCCTGCCGGTGGTGAGATCGGTGGCCTCGATGTAGCCGCGGATGCCGAACTCACCGCCGGCGGCACCGACGATCGCGAGGTCGCGCACAATGAGCGGCGCGACGGTGATGGTCTCGCCTAGAGCGGGTTCGGCGATCTTGCGCTCCCACACGACTTCACCGGTTACCTTGTTGATCGCGAACATGCGCCCGTCCAGCGCGACGGAAATGACCTTGTCCTTCCACAGCGCGACGCCGCGGTTGTTGACGCCGCAGCACGCCACGTCACCAGCCCAGGCGCGATCGGTGCCCGGGTCCATCTTCCACTTGATCACGGCCTTCTTTCCCGCCGTCAGGTCGATGGCATAAACCGAACCCCAGCCATCCGGCACGTACATGATGCCGTCCTCGACGAGGGGCGTCGCCTCGAGGTTGCCATGGGGGTAGCGTCCGCCGCTCTGGAAGCCGCTCAGCGCCACCGTGAACACCGGCTTGAGGTTCTTCACCGTTTCGGTGTTGATCTCCTTGAGCTGCGAGAACCGGTGGCCCTCATAATTGCCGTGATGCAGGATCCAGTTCTGCGGCTCGCGCTGCGGATTGAGCGCCCGCTCGTTCGTCATGTCGGCGGCACGAACCGGCGACAGGGCGGTTGCGATCAGCAAAGCACCGGCTAGGGCGCCAGCGACGGATTTCGTCCTCATTGCATTGCCCTCTGCGCCGGTTGGGCGAGCGACCGGCTTCCATGCGACAACTTGAAATTCGCGTTTCCCCAAATCAACCCCAACCGGGGCGGATAATAGCAGTTTCCGGGCTTTCGGTAAGTCCCGCCCCGGTTAGCAGCCGGTCGTTCTTGCGCCAACTCGGCGCGCCTGTCTTTACGGTCGAGACTGCGGGTTTTCGATGCGCCTCTCATAGCGCTCAACCCCCTTGGTGCCGTTCATCCCCATAAAGATGTTGCCATCGTCATCGACGGCGACCGACTCGCCCCATTGCCTGGCGCCCGCGGCTTGGCCTTCTGAGAACGCGGCGGGAATGAACGTGGTCACGGTTCCGTCCCTGGCGCTGCCGATCGTAAGCCCGCGCCGGAAGCCGCGATTGACGGCGGCAGTCGATTCGGAATCCGTGCAATAAAGAATGTCGTTCTTGTCGATGAAGAGGCCGCTCGGGCGCCCAAACTGTTTCCATTCGGCGATGAAGTTGCCGTCCTGATCGAAGATTTCGATGCGGTTGTTGCCGCGGTCCGCGACGAACAGGCGGCCGGCTGAATCCATCGCCAACGCATGCGGCAAGGCAAATTCCCCCGGGCCGCTGCCGCGCTTGCCCCACGCGGTAATGAACTTGCCTTCTTTGGAGAACTTCACCACCCGCGCATTGGTGTCACCGCCATGGCCGTCGCTGACGAAGACATCGCCACTGGAGGCCACGAACACATCCGTCGGAGCATTAAATGTGTCGGGACCTGCGCCGGCAATGCCGGGCTTGCCAAGGGTCATCAGCACCTTGCCCTGCGGGCTGAGCTTGAACACTTGGTGCCCCTTGCCGCCGCCGCCATGATCGTCGGTTGCCCACACGTTGCCGTCATGATCAACGTGCAACCCATGCGGATGGTTGAACATCCCGGCGCCGAAACGCACCACCAGATTTCCTAATGGATCGAACTTCGCAATCGGGTCCAGCATGGAGCCGACGCAATCGGCAGCACCGCACCTGTCGAACGCCCACAGGCTCCTGCCGTCGCGATCGAGCGCAACCTTGGTGGCGAGACCCATCCTCCGCCCGTCCGGCAAAATCAGCCAGCCATCATCGAGCCGGTACGAGTTGAACGTTGCGTTCTGTTGAGCCAACCCATAGCCGGCGAGTAACGCTAACACAGCGGCACAGCCAAGTGCGCGCCACAAGACTGACATCGAACCTTCGCGTGACATTGCGCTCCTCCGTCTTCGCACCGCCCTCGCCAGATGTTGCCGCGCCACGCGCCAGTTTTGTGACCTTTCGCGTGGGGAGGGCTCCCGTGAAATCATTAAGGAACCAGGTTCAGAAACCCTATCGCAGTCGGACGGGCCTGGGAACCAGGTGTCTCGTTGTGAGTCAGTTCTCGGGAGTCAATGGCCGACCTCGTCCGCCTAGGTCCTGCTTGCTGGAGTGCGGCAGGAGCCGTGATCGCCCGGTTGCACGCCTGATCTGCCGATCGCAGCGCAGAGATGGGTCGCAGAACCGTTCTTTCGATCATCCGCGCCGGCCGCCAGCCGCTATTACAAGCCCCTCGATGGCCTGCGGCTGAAACCCACAAACCGGGCTCAGACCCCTCTCGGCGGCAACATTTTTCTCGTCGGCTCCGTAACCCTTGTAGGCCGCGGCACGAACAGACCGTCGACATCGGGCTGAGCAGCCGTCAGAGCGACGGTCAGAGTTTGTCGAGCGACGAACGGCAAGCGACGGCCTGCTGCCGACCAGCAAAAGACCGACGCTTGATTTCAGCCTCGCTCCGTCTGGCGATCTTTCGGCCGGTAGCCGGGGGAGCGACCCCCGGCCCCTCGGCCTAACAGTGGGCGGCCGACTTGACCGCACATGTGGGGAGCGACCCCGTGCATCAAGGATTCGTACCAGCCCTAAGGTCAGGCCAACCAAGCCGTCGCTGGCCCCAACGCGGGACTGAGGATCGCGCCCGCCGGGACCATGATCGTCGTTCCCGTTCCGAGCACGGATGAACCTCAGTCGTGGCGGCCGAGCCACTACGAGGCCCTGTCATTGTTGGTCGTGGCCCCCTCTGTCCAGTAATGAAGCACTGCGCCGCGAGTTCCGTCAAGGAAAGTGTCAAACGGCGTCGGACTCGCCGAGCCGCGGTCGGTCTTTTGCTCCTTAGAGAGCACGTGGGTGATCGTGTTCGAGAACAACGGCTAGGCCAACCGTGGCCTCCGCATCGAGACCGAGCTAACGCCAAGGCCACGTTCGAGGATCTCGCCTGCTTCCTCATTCGAACACGTCGATGTCTGCAGCGCGACGTACGACGAAAAGCGGTTATGCCGTCGCCGACGGCCTGCCCTTCGCCTTGCTCGTCCTCAAAGGCTCAAGGATAGTGACGGCCACAGCTTCGAATCCTCGCCAGCCGTGGTGCCCCTGGTGTTGAGCTGCGCGCAAGCGTCGCGAATTGGACCCACCACAGTATCAAGCCCCTTTTTGTGCCAATTTAACGACTGGCGGTCCAACATGACCTGCCAAAATAGCTATTTCGGATCGTGTCGAAAGCTCGTAGTGACAATTAGCTTCCTCCAAGATTTGGAGTGAGTGAGGCGATACGAAGGCGCACAAACTTATATTCCGCATTCTTAGGTTTTTGTGCGACTGTTCACCGGACGGCGAGGCAACAGCAACAGCCCAACGAAACGCGGCAAATTGATGAGCGCCAAGATTTATAGCACTAACATGCAGTCTGATTGACTGTTGGCGCAGAGACCCGAGATGAACGCTTCGTGAGACTTCTGTCGGTGCGTCATCAAGTCAACCCTTAAACAACAATTGATCTACAAACGTTTGCACAATATACGCGTTTACAAGTTGGCCCAAAAGCCAAAGGTTTGCCGCAGGAGATATGAGCATGTGGAACATTAAAAAGTATGCGGTGATCGCAACTGTGGGCGTAGGGCTCGCATTTGCGGTTACGCCGGCTTCGGCTTGCGGGGGATTCGGCTACGGTGCCTACGGGGGTATGCGGACATACGGCTATGGTGGGCACGGCACTTACGGCATGTATCGCCCTTATAGAGCTTACGCGTACTACCCCAGATATCGCTATTATAGGCCCGCTTATGCTTGCGCTGGGTACAGGCCATTTGCTCGGCCTTTTGCGTACGGGCGTGGGTGTTAGCCGCGCTTGCATAACTGCGGTGAGGTCATGGCTTTTCACGGAGCTCGTTCAACTGGTGCCAAAACCTGGGACCCAGGCGTGACCATTTTTGCCGGGGTCCCCTTTTCCCTGTAAGCAAGAAAAAGCCCGCGCGCGGAGGAGGGAGCGCGGGCGAAGGAGTAACCATGTCGGGATCATCCCCTGGGGAGCGGGGCGATCTGGTACTGAGCCTGTGTGAGTCGGCTCGCGCAGTCAAGCGCAGCGGGGTGTGGACATGGTGTGGACAAAGGGCTCGCGCCGATCAGAAGGGGCGCACCACCGCAAAACGGGGCTTGCTCAAACGCTCCTTTTGCAACATTCCCGAGGGGAGACGCACCACTTCGCCTATCCGAGGCTTGTCTACTGCTGTCTGGTTGCCCGCTTGATCATCAGATGTAACTACTGGGCAACGCCCGCCTTCTTCTTTTCCTCTTCGAGGGTTCTTGCGGCATTTGCCTGGTTGCGTTGGACATATTCGGCAAATGATGCCGGATCGACGAAGGGATTGGGGTCGCCCGGCTTGCGCTTCGCCAGCAATT
>JASHRR010000238.1 GCA_030037185.1 Xanthobacteraceae bacterium
CCATCGACTGATGGAAACGAGCGACTATGCGTGCGACAGATCGGCGCGAAATGGGTCACTCTCGAGATATATGAAGAGCGGTAAGAGTTTGTATCCCCCCGTTGCCGTGCAGGATTTCGGCGGCCGAGAGGCAGCCGGTTCGGGGGAGCATCAGAGGCGATGCAATCCGTTATTAGGATTGCAGTCGACGGAATGCAAAGTTTCTTGGTCGATCCAATGCTGGCATGCAATCTCACACAGCAAGAAACTGAGCGATCATGGCCTCGTCGACCCGCTCGCGGGTGTCGCTGTGGACAATGCGGCCTCCTTCGATGACGAGGATGCGGTCGGCGACATCGAGGATGAAGCTCAGGACCTGCTCGCAGACGACGATGCACAGATTGCGCAATCGCCGGATTTCCTTGAGCAGCCGCGCAATATCCTTGATCACCGAGGGCTGAATGCCTTCGGTCGGCTCATCCAGCAGCAGGATTTTCGGATCGCTCGCCAGCGCCCGCGCGATTGCGAGCTGCTGCTGTTGGCCGCCGGACAGGTTGCCGCCGCGCCGCCTCTCGAACTCGCGCAATATCGGAAATAGGTGGTAGATTTCGCGTGGTATGTGGCTCTGTCCGGTGACCACACGCCCGGTCTCGATGTTTTCGCGCACCGTCATGGTGCCGAAGATCTGCCGTCCCTGGGGAACATAGGAAAGGCCGCGCCTCACGCGTGCATGGCTGGGCAATTTGGTCAGGTCAGTCCCGTCGACCAGAACCTGGCCGGACCGCGACGGCATGACGCCGATGAGCGACTTCATCAGCGTCGATTTCCCCATGCCGTTGCGGCCCACAACGGCGACGATTTCTCCGGGTGCCACGGCAAAGCTGACGCCGTGAAGGACCGCGCTCTGACCGTAGGCTACGTTGAGATTGCGCACCTCAAGCACGGCTTTGTCTCCTCAATGCCCCAGATAGACTTCCTTGACCTGCGGATCGTCCTGGATCTTTGCCATGCTGCCCTCCGCCAGCACCTTGCCCTGGTGCAGCACGGTCACGCGATGAGCGATGCTCTCGACGAACTTCATGTCATGTTCGATGACAATGACGGCGCGGCCCTTGGATACGCGCTCGAGCAGTTCGGCAGTTCGGCCACGTTCCGACACGCTCATACCCGCCACCGGCTCGTCGAGCATCAAAAGTTCCGGGTCCTGCATCAGCAGCATGCCGATCTCAAGCCATTGTTTTTGCCCGTGACTCAAGGTTTCCGCCAGGCGGTCGAGGTGGTCCTGGAGAAAGATCATGCGGGCGATCTCGCGCACCCGCTCGACAATTTCCTCCGTGCGCTTCCAGAACAGGGCGCCCGCGACATTGCGGCCGCGCGGTACCGAGATTTCGAGATTCTCGAACACCGTGAGGTCTTCATAAATCGACGGCGTCTGGAATTTGCGGCCTATGCCGCGGCGGACGATCTCGTGCTCCTTCAGACCGGTGATCTCCTGGTCCTTGAACTTGATCGAACCGCCCGAGACCCTGGTTCGACCGCAGATGAGATCGAGCACGGTGGTCTTGCCGGCGCCGTTTGGGCCGATGATCACGCGCAGTTCGTCTTTGCTGATGTAAAGATTGAGTCCGTCAACCGCTTTGAACCCATCAAATGAAACCGAGACGTCTTCAAGGGCGAGCAGAAAATCCGTGCTGGAGGACATGACGACGACTTCTTTCTATTCGGCGGCTTGCGGGCTCGGCTGGACGTCGGTGCGGGCACCGGGAAGACTACCCCACAGCCTGGTGATGAACGGAAATAGCTGGTCCGTGACGAGCCCAGCCAGGCCGCGCGGAAAGGCCAGGACGACCGCGATGAACAGACCACCCATGGCAAACAGCCACAGCTCCGGAAAACTTTCCGAGAATACCGTCTTGCCCCAGTTGACGAGGAGTGTGCCGACCACGGCGCCGACAATCGAATGACGCCCCCCCACAGCGCAGAAGATCACCATTTCGATCGACGGAACGATGCCAACGAAGGACGGTGACATGAAGCCGACCTGCAAGGTGAACATTGCGCCGCCGGCTGCCGCGATGGCCGAAGCGAGGCAGAAAATGAACACTTTGAAATTGGCAACGTCGTAACCCGAAAAGCGCACACGGTCCTCTTGATCGCGTACGGCGACGAGGATGCGCCCCAGCTTGCTCGCGACCACAAAACGGGCAAGAAACATCGATCCGATCAACAATATGCAACAGACGAAATAGAGGATGTACTTGGCGCTGTCGGTGCGGATGTCCCAGCCGAGCAGCGTGCGCAGATCCGTAATACCGTTGATGCCCCCGGTGTAACCCTGGCGGCCGACGATCAGGATCGTGAGCACGGCGGCAAGCGCCTGGGTGATGATGGCAAAGTAGACGCCGCCGACACGGCGCTTGAACATGGCGACGCCGACGATGAAAGCAGCAAGCGTCGGTACCGCGATCACCGCGAACAGCGCGAACGGCAACGATTTGAACGGGACCCAGAAGAACGGCAGCTCCATGAGCTGGTTCCAGTCCATGAAATCCGGAATGCCGGGCGTCGATTGGATTTTCGTGTTCGCGACGCTCGAGGCTTCGAGCTTCAGGAACATCGCCATACAGTAGCCTCCAAGGCCGAAGAACACGCCCTGTCCGAGACTAAGGATGCCGGTATAGCCCCAACACAGCACCAGACCGACTGCAACAAAGGCGTAGGTCAGGTACTTGCCGACGAGGTTGAGTCGAAAATTATCCAGCATCAGCGGCAGGACCACCATGATCAACACCGCGACGAGTGCGAAGCCGATGAGTTCGAGATTGCGATTTTTCTTGAGTGCAGCCGACATGGGGTCACCTTCTGACCTTGAGGACGAACAGGCCCTGAGGTCGCAGCATGAGAAGCCCGATTACAGTCAGCAGCACGATCACCTTGGCCACCGATCCCGACATGAAGAACTCGAGTGTCGATTGCGATTGGGAAATGGTCAGCGCCGAGGCGACAGTGCCGAGCAAGCTTTGGGCGCCGCCGAACACTACGACCAGGAACGTATCGACGATATAGAGCTGACCCGCGGTCGGACCCGTCGAACCGATCATGGTGAAGGCCGAGCCGGCGACGCCCGCGATGCCGCATCCGAGCCCGAAGGTAAGCTGGTCGATGCGTCGCGTGTCGATGCCAACGGCGCCGCTCATGGTGCGGTTTGCGACAACGGCACGTACCTGCAAGCCCCAGCGCGAGCGGAACATCAACAGCGCGACGATCCCCGTGATCACGAGGGTCAAGGCCATCACGAACAGGCCGTTGATCTGCACTTGAATGGTATCCGTCACGTTGAGCGCGCCCATCATCCAGTCGGGCAGTTCGACGCCGACTTCGCGCGCACCGAAGATCGAACGGAAGCCCTGCTGCATGACGAGGCTCAGTCCCCAGGTCGCAAGCAGCGTATCGAGCGGCCGTGCATAAAGCCGTCGTATCAGCAGCCACTCGACAATGAGCCCCAGTGCGCCTGACACGATGAAGGCGACCGCCATGGCGACAAAGAAGTAGGCGGGATAGAAGATCGGCACATAGTCGTGGCAGAGATGCGAGCAGAGATAGGTCATATAGGCGCCGAGGATCATGAACTCGCCGTGGGCCATGTTGATCACGCCCATCTGGCCGAAGATAATGGCAAGGCCAAGCGCCATGAGCAGATACACGGAGAACAGGATCAGGCCGGAAAAGCCCTGCATCGCGAGGATCGAGCCCCATTCGCCAAGCGAATAGCCCATAAGCATGTGCGGCTCCTGCGTTTGACGCGGCAGCGGTTGGCCAATTCGATTTGTTGATTTGCGTCGCTCCGGCGCGGTGGGAGACGCGCCGGAGCGACGACCGCCTATTGGGTACCCCGCTTACTGGTAGCCCTTCGGGAAGGGATCAGGCTCCATCAGGTCGGCAGTCTCATAGACAACATCGTACTGTCCGTCGGAGCGGGCGCGGCCGACACGGGTCTTGCTCCAGAGATGATGATTCTCGTGGATACGGACATACCCTTCGGGCGCGCCCTTGAATTCGACGCCGGGAGAAGCGGCGGCAACCTTGTCGATGTCGAACGAGCCGGCCTTCTCGACGGTGAGCTTCCACAGCCAAGGGCCGAGATAGGCGGCCTGGGTCACATCGCCGATCACGGTCTTATCGCCCCACATTTTGTGGAATGCCGCCACGAAAGCCTTGTTATTATCGTTCTTGAGCGACTCGAAGTACTTCATGCAGGCATAGGCGCCGACGATATTTTCGCCGCCGATGCCGTCGATTTCGTCTTCGGTGACCGAGATCGTCATGAGCGTCTGCTTGTTGAGGTCGATGCCCGCTGCCTTGAGTTGCTTGTAGAAGGCGACGTTGGAGCCGCCGACGATGATGGCGTAGATGACGTCGGGCTTCGACAGCTTCATCTTGTTGATGACGGAGTTGAACTGGGTGCTCCCGAGCGGGAAATATTCTTCACCCAGCACCTTGAGCTTGAGCACGTTTTCGATGTGCTTGCGGGCGATCTTGTTTGATGTGCGCGGCCAGATGTAGTCGGAGCCGAGCAGGTAGAAGGTCTTTGCTCGCTTTTCCTTCTGAACCCAGTTGAGACCCGCGAGAATCTGCTGGGTTGCTTCCTGGCCTGTGTAGATGACGTTCTTCGACTGCTCGAGGCCTTCATAGAAGGTCGGATAATAGAGCATGCCGTTATATTGCTCGAATACCGGCAGCACCGCCTTGCGCGATGCCGAGGTCCAGCAGCCCATGACAGAGGCGCACTTGTCATTGACCAGAAGCTTCTTCGCCTTCTCGGCGAAAGTCGGCCAGTCGCTGGCGCCGTCTTCCTGGATAAACTTGATCTTGCGGCCAAGCACCCCGCCCTGGGCGTTGATTTGCTCTATGGCGAGCTTTTCGGCCTCCACCGAACCGGTCTCGGAAATCGCCATGGTGCCCGTGACCGAATGAAGGATGCCAACCGTCGCCTCGGTATCGGTTACGGCGAGGCCGGTGGTGTTTACTTTCGCGGTCGGAAATTGCTGGGCCCATGCCTGGGGTGGCAGCAAAGCGGCCGCCGAAAACGCGGCCGTTCCTGTCAGCAAGCTGCGACGGCTTAAAAATTCCAAGTTCCAGGATTCTGAAGACATGCGGCGCCTCACTTCGTTGATCAGTGCAAACTGACGGGGATGTCGGGAGGGAGCGGCATGCTCCCGCCGGCCAATAGTGGGCAGGCGTGCCGCAATGCAACATACGTCAATTGACGTATGTTCCTACGCAATTTTACCCATCACAGTGTCGCTAGGTGCAGTGGTAAGCGCGGTGGCTAGCTGTCGCGATCGGCACTAGTGCCTCATATTACTGCGGAAAGTGGCATTACTTTTGCCATGTGGGACGCGCGATTTGAGAGAGGTCGCAAGGCGGGCGATGCACTCGATGCATCTGGCAGGAAGACCTGGAACCTATTGCGATGCAACAAGGCCCCTGCACGAAGTTGGGCTGTCGCACTGCAAAAAAGAAGGGCGGAAAGAGGAAGTCCAAGCGAGCGAATGGACGGGAGGAGCAGCATGACCGCTCATCAGCGAATCGTTCGCGTTCGACGAAGCTACAACCAGTGGGTAGCCAACCAGACCCTCGAAGACTACGCGTTGCGCTTTACGGCAAAAAGCGCGCGCCGATGGTCGAGCGTGCGGGTCGCGAACACTGCGATCGGAGCGATCTCATTTCTGGCTCTTGAGGCGATTGGCGGCGCGGTAACCCTCAATTACGGATTTGCCAACGCTACCGGCGCAATCCTTGCCGTCAGTGCGATCATTTTCCTGACCGGGCTACCGATCGCTTATTACGCCTCAACCTATGGGATCGACATCGATCTGCTGACCCGCGGCGCCGGCTTCGGCTACATCGGATCAACAATCACATCACTGATCTATGCATCCTTCACTTTTCTGTTCTTCGCCATTGAAGCTGCGATCATGTCGCTCGCGCTCGAACTGTGGCTCGGTATTCCGCTGCCCATCGACTATGTCATCAGTTCGCTGGTGGTGATTCCGCTGGTCACCCATGGCATTACATTCATCAGCAGGCTTCAACTCTGGACCCAGCCGATCTGGCTCATCCTTCACGTTCTGCCGTTCGCATTTATCGCTCTCTACGACGCAAATTCCTTCAAGGCCTGGACGCATTACGGCGGAATCGCCCCCACGGACGGGCAGTCTTTCAATCTGCTCCTGTTTGGCGCGGCCTCCACGGTGGTTTTTTCACTGATCGCGCAGATCGGCGAGCAGGTCGACTTCCTGCGATTCCTGCCACCACAGCGGCAACCGAGCACCTGGTGGATCGCCTTTCTTGCGGCCGGCCCCGGCTGGATCATCCCCGGCCTTCTCAAGCTGCTCGCAGGCTCGTTCCTCGCCTATCTCGCCGTCACACACATGGTTTTGGCGGACCAAGCCACCGAGCCCACGCAGATGTATCTCGTGGCCTTCGGATATGTATTCTCCTCGCCACCGCTCGCGCTCGCCTTTGCTTGTATCTTCGTCATTGTCTCTCAGATCAAGATCAATGTTACCAATGCGTATGCGGGCTCGATCGCCTGGTCGAACTTCTTCTCTCGCCTAACCCATAGTCATCCGGGCCGCGTCGTCTGGCTCGTGTTCAATGTTGCCATCGCGCTGCTCCTGATGGAACTCGGGATATTCAAAGCACTGGAGCGCATTCTTGGGCTGTATTCGCTTGTCGCGGTGGCTTGGGTCGGCGCGCTTGTCTCCGATCTCGTCGTCAACAAGCCACTCGGGTTGAGCCCTCCCCTGATCGAGTTCAAGCGGGCCCATCTCTACGATATTAATCCGGTCGGCGTGGGCTCGATGGTGATCGCGACGACGATTGGAGGTCTCGCCTATTCCGGCGCGATGGGCGCTACCCCGCAGGCGCTCGCAAGCTTTGTTGCCCTCGCGGTCGCATTCACCACAGCGCCAGCGATCGCCGCGATCACGCGCGGCAAGTATTATCTGGCACGCCTGCCGCGCAAAGTTGAAGGAGCGCCAACAACGGCGCG
>JASHRR010000239.1 GCA_030037185.1 Xanthobacteraceae bacterium
GGCGATCTCGCCATAGCTGATGCGTCGTCCGCTCTTTGCATGGACGACGGTGCTCGGCTCGGTCGAAAGTTCGGCTGCCGGCACGCCCCACTTCCCCGCGACCGCATCGATGAGGACGCGGCGCGCCTGGGCGCCGGCAATCCTCATCGGCGTGAAATAGCCGCGCGTCGCCCAGCTCGCCGAGGTCAGGAAGCCTCCGGTGAAACCGGGGTTGCCGTATTTCTTCTCGTTCCACTCCGCTGGATAGACCGGCACCACTCTCGCCCAGTCGGCATCGAGTTCCTCGGCGAATACAGCCGGCAATGTTGTGAAAGTCCCCTGGCCCATTTCGGCCGCCGGAGAAACGATCGAGATCGTGCCGTCCGTCGCGATCATCATCCAGACACTAAGCGAAGCCGGCGTATCGGCCAAAGCTTCGCCGATAAAGCTGCGCGGATCGGGCGCAATCGTCAAGGCCAGCATCAGTCCGGCGGCGCCGCCAAGAAAATCGCGGCGGCTCACATCGCTGGCGTCACTGCGCGGGGTGGTCGGCTTTGTCATCGCTTAGCCCTCCCGCGCCGCGCGCTGAATGGCGCTGATGATATGAAGGTAGGTGCCGCAACGGCAGATATTGCCATCCATATGCGCGACGATCTGCTCGCGCGTCGGGCTCTTGTTCTTCGTGAGAAGGTCGGCCGCCTGCATGATCTGGCCCGACTGACAGTAGCCGCATTGCGGCACCTGCTCGGCGATCCAGGCCTTCTGCAGCGGATGGCTGCCGTCGGGCGACAGCCCCTCAATGGTGGTGACGGACTTGCCGGCGACCATTCCGATCGGCGTCGCACAGGAGCGCACCGCCTCGCCGTCGAGGTGGACGGTGCAGGCGCCGCACGCGGCGATGCCGCAACCGAACTTGGTGCCCGTGAGCTTGAGATGCTCACGCAGCACCCAGAGCAGCGGCGTATTGTCGTTGACTCCGACCTCCCTACGCACGCCATTGACCGTGAAGGCGACCATGGGTTCCTCCATATCACGTGAGGATCTAAGAGTTTCACCGTGAAGCTTAGAGTATTGCTTGGCAGATTAGCCCGTTTACGGCGCTACGGACAGACTTTCGAGAGGGCCTATACGAGGGGTCGGAGAGAGCACCGCGTGACATCGCGGGCTTAGATGAGGCTTAGATGACCTGCGTCAAGGCCGGCCGGGCACCATTCGCGCTCGAGCGCCTTGTTACCTTGCGCCTGCTTGTTCGGGGGACAGACCTGCAGATATCCGCTGGTCGGGACAGCAGCTGTTCCGCCCGCCGCAAGCCGGATTTCTGAGTAGGGGACGCATACCCGGCCTCGGTCGAAGATGGCATTTCAAGGCGAGGGGGGGACGGGGGGCAAGGCCAACCAAATCAAAGCTTTGGAGCCGTCGGGCCGTCCCGGCGGCTCTTTCGTTCGGCAAGTCTAAAGGGACGACGAGCCGGCGGTGTCCTCCGGCCTTCGGCACGCAAAACCCGTGCTCAGTCAAAATGGCACGCTCCTTGCGAGGCGGGAGGAAATCGGCAGGGCTCAGATTATGGCCTGGACGTTCCCTGCCAGGGCGTTGTCGCTGAAGTCCGGTATCCCGGCAGGCGGCCGCCGCTGATAATTCTCCCCTGATGGGGAGATCGTGTATTGCCGACGGGAGATTTCGATGGCGGACTCGACTTATCGTCCAACCTTGTGGACGCCCGGTGATTGGAATGCATTCTTTGGCTTCGGCACCAACATCCTCGTCAATATGCTGACGCTGACCGCACTCCTGCGGTTCGTTCTCAAGATGCCGGACTCGCTCGTGTTCGGACGCATTCTCCCGGCCGTCGGGCTGATGCTGTTCCTGAGCACGATGTACTACGCCTTTCTGGCCTATCGTCTGGCGCAGAAGACGGGCCGCAGCGATGTCTGTGCGCTGCCGTCCGGCATCAGCGTGCCGCACATGTTCATCGTCACCTTCGTGATCATGCTGCCGATCTCGCTCAAGACCGGCGACCCGGAAAAGGGCTGGCAGGCCGGCCTCGTGTGGGTGTTCTTCCAGAGCTCCATCCTGATGATCGGCGGCTTCATCGCGCCCTACATCCGCCGGATCACCCCCCGCGCGGCCCTGCTTGGCACGCTAGCCGGCGTTTCCGTGACCTTCATTTCGATGCGGCCGGTGCTTGAAATGTACATGACGCCGGTGATCGGCCTCACCTGTTTTGCCATCATCACGGTGAGTTGGTTCGGCGGCGTCAAGTACCCCAAGGGTATTCCGGCGGGGCTCGTTGCCATCATTGTCGGCACCGTAATAGCCTGGGGCTCCAACGTGTTCGGGCTCAACTACGGTGACCTGAGCGTTGAAAAGCTAGCCGGAGCGTTTATGGGCTTCGGTTTCTCGGTGCCATTGCCGGCTTTCGATACAGTGTTTTCCGGCTTCGAATTTCTCGGCGTCATTTTGGTGACCGCGATACCGTTCGGCATCTATGACCTCGTCGAGGCCATGGACAACGTGGAAAGCGCCGAAGCAGCAGGCGACGCCTATCCGACGACGCGCGTGCTGACCGCGGACGGCGTCGTCAGCCTGATCGGCTGCCTGATGGGCAATCCCTTCATCAACGCAGTCTATATCGGCCATCCGGGCTGGAAGGCGATGGGAGGCCGCATCGGCTATTCGGCCGCCACGGGGCTGATGGTCATCCTATTGGCGTGGTTCGGCATCATCGCGCTGCTGCTTGCGTGCATACCGGTGGTGGCGATCTCGCCGATTCTTCTCTATATCGGCATGCTGATCGGCGCACAGGCCTACCAGACGACGCCGTCACGACACGCTCCCGCCGTCGTCCTTGCGCTGACGCCCCATCTTGCGGCGTGGTGCAAGGGCCTGATGGACGGCGCGCTCGGCGCCGCAGGCACCAGCGCAGCGGCCATCGGCATGGAAAAGCTCGGTGCCGCCGGCGTACTCTATCACGGCCTCGCCGTGCTGGGCGGCGGCTCGATCCTTACGGGCCTCGTGCTGGGCGCGATTGGGGTTTTCGTCATCGAGCGCAAGTTCACCGAAGCTTCGGCATTCGCGGCAGCCGGCGCCGTACTGACCTTCTTCGGCTTCATGCATGGGGAATCGATCGGCGTTGCCGTCACCCCAACTGTGGCCGCGGCCTACGTCATTCTTGCGGGCTTCCTTTATGGCTTGGCGCGCTATCCGGAACTCGTCTCGGTCGAGATGGCGCCCGCCAAGGAAGCGGTGGCCCATCCGGCCGAATAATGATCTCGCGGTGCCGAAGAAGACGACAACATCGGCGGGCGCTGCAGCGTGAGGTATTGCCTCCCCCAATAACCGTTATGGTGAGTCCCCATGCGGCAATGCACCGTCCGGCCGACCAGCCGTAAGCAGGGCTCTCCATTAACCGTCACGCCTCGACGCCGGGGCACGTTGCAATGGGATTGATCAGCTTTCACGGTCACGGCAGTGCATCCTGCGGCCACCCAGATCCTTGACGCAAAGAGCCGAGACGTGGTGCATGGCTGGCGAAAACGAAGCCTGCCATGACTCGCGAATCGGACCATAACATCGAAACGGTCGCGCAAATCACGATGGCCTACCGGACCGGTGCTGCGACGCCGGCCGATATTGTCGCGCGCAGCTATGGGCGCATGGTCACGCTCGGCGATCCGGCCATTTTTATTTCCATCCGTGATAAAGGCGACGCGATTACCGAAGCGCAGGCGCTGGCGGCGAACGGCGACCGCGATTTGCCCCTCTTCGGCATTCCGATCGCTGTCAAGGACAATATCGACGTCAGCGGCTTTGCGACGACGGCCGCCTGCCCGGATTTTGCGTACCGTCCGACCGCCGATGCGGCCGCGGTGGCGCGGTTGCGCCAAGCCGGCGCGGTCATTATAGGCAAAACGAATCTCGATCAGTTCGCGACCGGCCTCGTCGGCGTACGGTCTCCCCACGGCGTGCCGCGCAACCCGCTCGATCCGAAGCTCATTCCCGGCGGCTCAAGCTCCGGCTCCGCCGTCGCTGTCGCCGCAGGGATCGTGCCGGTGGCGCTCGGCACCGATACGGCCGGCTCCGGGCGCATCCCCGCACTGTTCAATAATATCGTCGGTCTCAAGCCCAGCCTTGGCCTCGTCTCGACGGTCGGCGTCGTGCCGGCCTGCCGTACACTGGATTGCGTGTCGATATTTGCCCACACCACTGACGACTGCGCAGCGGTCCTCGCGGTCATGGCGGGTTTCGACGCCGACGATCCCTACGCGCGGCGCCGGCCTCTGCAAAGGCCCTGCGCCCCGCCAACAACGGTTCGCCTCGGCGTACCGCAGCCGGCCCAGCGGATTTTCTTCGACGACCGTCGAGCGGCTGCCGATTACATGGAAGCTATCGAACGACTGGCGGGTCTCGGCGCCGTCATCGTCGAGATCGATATGGCGCCGCTTTACGACACCGCGCGCCTGCTCTACGACGGCCCGTGGCTGGCGGAGCGCTATGTGGCGATCCGCGACTTCGTCACCACATCGCCCCAGTCGCTGCATCCTGTGACGCGGGATATTATCATGGCCGGCGTTCGACCCTCGGCGGCCGATGCCTTCGCGGCGTTCTACCAGCTCGAACGTACGCGCCGCGTCGTCGAGCGAACCTTCGAAGCGGTCGATGCCCTTGTGCTGCCGACGGCGCCGACGCTCTACACCGTCGAACAGGTCCTCGCCGATCCCCTCGCGCTCAACTCGCAGCTCGGTACCTACACGAACTTTGTCAATCTGCTTGATCTGTGCGGGCTCTCGGTGCCGGCCGCACTTCACGGTGGCACTGGCGATTCCTCTGCCCTCGCTCCGTTCGGCATTACCCTGCTGGCGCCCGGAGGGTATGACGGCCGCCTCGCCGCCATCGGCCGGCAATTCCATGCTGATACGGCCTTGCCGATGGGAGCGCTGGGGCGCAAGCAGCCGGCCCTTCCACGGTAAGTGCAGTTGTCACCGTGGGGCATGGAGGATCGCGTGGATGTCGAGATTTTGCAGGGACCGCTTTCGGAGACGAGGAGCACGGTCGGCGCGCCTGCGCGCTAGCCGGCGACCAGCCGGTGCCGCCGGCGAGCCGGCGCCGGCCGCGATCGCTGTCATCGATTTCAAAGAAGTCGCGGCGCTTCATCCGCTGTGCTCCCGGCCCCGCCATTACGGTATCGCCGCAGAGGCCGCAAAGCCTATGCCAATGTGGGCGGTATGCTGGCGACAGTGGTTAAATTCGCGCCGCAGTAACGCGACCGGCTGGCTTGGACGGGATTGGATTTCAGCTACCGCCTGCCTTTCCGCTGGGCTGCACAGGAATTCGCACCCCACCGCTGTTTTAATGGCGCAGTTCTTGCGCGGTTACGCCTGACAGCCTGAAAAGGAGCGCCCTATGCAGACGATCACCTTCGAAGCCGAACCGAGCCCGCTGGAGGTGGACCTTGCCCGCGCCGCGCTCGTCATTATCGACATGCAACGCGACTTCCTTGAACCTGGCGGGTTCGGTGCCGCGCTCGGCAACGATGTGTCCCGGCTGCAGGCCGCGGTTGAGCCCTGTTGTGGCGTGCTGGCGGCGTTCCGCAGAAACGGAGTGCTGGTGATTCATACGCGAGAAGGCCATCGTGCCGACCTCAGCGACGCGCCGCGCCACAAAGTGGAGCGGGGCGCTCCGCACTTACGGATCGGCGCGCCCGGTCCGATGGGGCGCATCCTGGTACGCGGCGAGCCTGGTCACGACATCATCCCGCAGCTTTACCCGATCAGTGGCGAACCGGTGATCGACAAGCCCGGTAAAGGTGCGTTCTATCAGACGGATTTCGAGCTGACGCTGCGCAATCGCAGCATCGATACGCTGTTTGTGTGCGGCGTCACCACCGAAGTGTGCGTCAACAGCACGGTTCGTGAAGCCAACGACCGCGGCTACCGCTGCATCGTGCTATCGGATTGCTGCGCGTCCTACTTTCCCGAATTCCACGATATGGGCCTGAAAATGATCAAGGCGCAGGGCGGCATTTTGGGGTCGGTGGCGTCCTCACGGGTTCTGCTCGCCGGCATGGGGTTGGCGGCCGCCGCATAGGACAATTGAAGAGAATCGAAAACAACGTCGGGTCGGGGCCGATGGCCCGGCCAGCGCTCGTTGACTGGTATTGCGGCTAAGCTTCTTAACCATTTCCCTTTTTTCTAGTTGACGGCAAACCACGAGCTGCAGGCCTCTTCAATTGATATAAAAATAGGCAACATATGACCGATTCTATGCAATGTTGTTTGCGTACCGGTCGCCGCAGAAAATTTCGTTGAAAGCCACCGACCAAGTCGCTCGTTTTCATACCATGCAGACTGCGCAAAGTGATAGCATGCACGCGCAAGCGCTCATTGATCGCCATGCAGGACACTCGGTTAGCGAGGGAAATGAAACTATCTCGCCAGGAGGAACCCCATGCGTATTATCGCCTTCGCCGCGGCAGCGTTCATGGTCAGCGGCCCCGCCGCCGCCCAGAGTTGGGCGGAGTACAGTTATCCCGAGTACGCCTTCTCGGTCGTCTTTCCGGCCAATCCGAAGATCGAAACGACGAGCTATGAGGTCGCCGATGGCCGTTGGGTCCCAGCGCGCGTCTATTCAGCTAGCCAGGACAAGGGCCAGTTCAAGATGACGGTCGCTGACCTCGCCAACACCGGACTGGATGAAAAGGCTGTCATCGACCATGCGGTGAAGACGCTGTCTCAAGGCGCCACCGTGAAGGTCAACGTTCCCGCCCGCATCTACCAGGTGTACGGCCGTCAGCTCACGATCGAGGGATCGGACGGCAGCCGCTCGATGGTCGCGATATTCGATATCATGGGGCGGCTCTATCAGATCGAGGCCAAAGGGCTTCCCGGTGGGAACGAGTTCGAGCTGACCCGCTTCCAGCAATCGCTGGTATTCGAGCGCGGCGTCACCAACCGTTCGCCGGAGGAAGTCCGCGCCATTCGCGAAGCGTGTCCCGGCTTGGCCGGTGTTCTCAATGCCGTGGGCAATCCCGTCCAACCCGCTGGCCGGGACGATCCGCGTTGCCAAGCTCGGCGATGAAAGGTTGGCGCGGCACCGGGCTTGCCGGCAAACCGGGTGATCGCGCAGTGGCATGGCGGGGCCCCTGCGACGTCAATAACGGTTTGCTCGCGTCATTACCATTCGGTGCTGGGATGGCCATCGCGTCATTGTAACGCGGCTGTGATTGTCAAGACCGGCACCTGCGTGCTCGGCCGTCCCGAAGCGAAAGAGAGCTCTTGGATACTACATTAATAGTTAGGCCGGATGATGGTTCGTAAAGGACCGTCGCCTGATGGGGATGTAGCAATATTTGCATCCCGTTGTTCTTTGAGGTGAACGGGACGGGCTCGGGCCAACACTGGTTGGCGGGGTCGGGGCCGGTTGCCCCTGCTAACGAGAATTCGCCGTGCGCCTTGGCGATTTGCGGCGCCCCGGGGCTGCAGGATCGGTTTGGTGTAGTCGCGCACGGGTCGGTCATAGTTGCTGACACCATTTCATCGAGATCGGTTGGTGACCGGGAGGAACCCACGGCCACAGGAGGAAACGATGACTACATTCGCATCGAGACTTCTGCTTCTCGCGGGCGGCGCGTTGGCACTCGTCTGGGCACTGTCACTCGCCCCGACTGCCGCGGCGCAATCGAGCAACGCGCCTGATTTCCAGTCGGGCCCCCGCGGCTGGCAGCATCCCTTCGCCGGAGAATTCCCACCGGTAAAAGGCTCGGCTATTCCGCTCTGGAACGATCCCGCCCGTCCCTATGTACCCAATGGACGGGGTCTTCAGCCGACCTACCGCGTAGGAGATCTTTCCAACCCCAATCTAAAGCCCTGGGCGAAGGAGGTGATGAAGAAGGACAATGACGAGGTCCTTGCTGGAAAAATCGCCTATTCGCCGGCCCAATCCTGCAAGCCACAGGGCATTCCCGACTACCTGCTGTCCCCGGGCCCGTTCATCTTCCTCCAGACGCCTACGAAGGTCGTCATTGTTGAGGAGAGCAGCCAGCAGTGGCGACACATTTATTTGAACGTGCCCCATTCGGAGAATCCGAAACCGTCGTGGTTCGGGGAATCGGTCGGCCGCTACGAAGGCGACACGCTTGTTGTCGATACCATCGGTCTGAACAGCAAGACCTTCGTCGATACCTATCGGACGCCGCATACCGAAAACCTGCATGTCGTGGAGCGGTGGCACCTGATCGACGGCGGCAATACGCTCGAGGTGAACATTACGGTTGACGATCCCGACACGTTTTATCGGCCCTGGCAGACCTTCCAACGCTACAGGCGCGCGCAGCGACAGCTTCTTGAGGAAATATGCCAGGAGGGTAATTTCGTTCTCTTCGACTACGGGATCCCCGTCGCCGCCAAGGCGGATTTCTGAACGGCAAAGGAAATGTTCTGGCTGCGCGCGCGTTGGTGGTGATGGCCATGGTTCATAAGATTGAGAGTGAGGAGGAAACAACAATGAACAGAAAGGCTAAGCCATCGCTAGCACGGTTGGAGGGTCCACCACCCAATCGGTGCAGGGCCGGCAACAGCCGCCTCCGCCGATGAGATTGTACGTTGCCGCCAACCGGCACGGGCAATCTCGGGGGATCGCCGGATCAGTGCCGCGCAGGCCTCTGGAGGGCTGAACTTCAATCACACATGGCACGCCTACCTTAGCCATACCTTAGCCAGGAACAGCGGGGCGTTACGCCGCGTGTGGGTGCGCGCAGTCGCATCGGCACCGGGCCTTGGTACAACGCCAAAGGTTCAGTCGATCGCCAGCAAGGTCACGGCTCGTCAAATTATTTTCCCGGAAAACTCGAAAGAGGCTGGAACCGGCCCCGTAATCACGTAGAATAGACGTATCAAATCAGCGGGAGACACCAATGACATTCCGAGCACTTGGCTTTGCGGGTATCGCGGTTGCCATGACCGCCATTCCTGCTATCGCACACCACTCTTTTGCTATGTTCGATGCCGAAAAGACCAAGGTCCTTGACGGCACCATCAAGGAATTCCAGTGGACCAACCCGCACAGCTGGATCTTGATGACTGTCGACAATGACAAAGGTCAGGCCGAGCAATGGGCGATCGAAATGGGCGGACCTGCCGGCTTGGCACGACAGGGCTGGGTTCCCAAGACCCTTACGCCTGGTATGAAAGTAAAGACGGTGATTCATCCGCTTCGCGACGGCAATAACGGCGGGCAATTCATGGCCATCACGCTTCCGGACGGAAAAGTGATGGGCAATCCGAACGCGGCGCCGAGCGCCAATGCCGGCGGCGGTGGCCCGACCAATTAATGAGCCGAGGCCAAAGAACCTTATCTAACCGTCAGTAGCGATCGGCCGGCGGGAGTAGCGCTGCGATCAGGGATCAGTTGTGTGCGGGTGTTCTCCCTCGACCGCCAGTCCGCGGTCGAGGGGTGTTAATCGTTGACAAGCCCAAGGCGTCTCAGAAATCCGGCTTGTCAGCGATCGGGATGTGATAGTCGAACAGATGCTGATTGTTCTCAGCGCAGACATCTTCGACCATCTGCTCTTGAACGCGCCGGTAGCGTCGCTTGCCCGACCAGGGCTGATAGAAAGCGTCCGGGTCTTCGACCGTGAAGGTCACTTCGACCATCTTACCGTCATCGACTAGTCTCCAGCGCTCCTCGACGTGCAGCTTCTCAGTGTGGGGTGCACGGTAAGGATCGACGACGGTTTTGTCGTTCTGCGCAATGGTATCAATGACGAGCGTGTCGCCTTCATAGTGCCCTACCGATTCGCCATACCATGACGGCCTCGGGTTCTCCGAATGGGGCACGTCCATATAGACGCGCCGCACCTGGTG
>JASHRR010000240.1 GCA_030037185.1 Xanthobacteraceae bacterium
GCGGCCTTGAGCTTCTTTTCGATGGCGCGGTGGATCAGCAAAGCGAGCGCGGCGACGTAGATGTGCGCCTCGACGCGGTTGTCGGTCTGGTGATAGATCGGCCGCATGTTGAGAACATCCTTGATGTCAGCAAAGGCGCGCTCGACTTCCGATAGCTGCTTGTAGAGCCGCACGGCATCGACCGCGGAGAGGTTTTGCTCCTCGGTCTGGATGACGTACTTGCCCTCGTAGGCTTGTTCGCGGGTGAAGTGAACGGGATGCTCGAAGAAGCGAAACACGCCATCCTCATAAGCCCAGCCGTAATAGCGATGGCCGTGATTTTGCGCGAGGATGCGGGCAGCGGCGGCACCGATCTTCTCAGGAGCTTTGAGGCGCCCGTTGGCGACACGCAGCTGAAGCTTCTCGAGCCGGGTGCGCACGCGCTCCATGGCCTTGGCGCGTTGACGGCTCTCGTAGGCTGCCCGCTCATCGGAATGGACAACAAAAACCCGCACGCCCGGCTCCTTCGAGGCGACCTCCTGGACCAGCGTCTTTGGCGGCGTTGCCTTCTCGCGCGCCACGATGCCGACCGGACATTCGATCCACGGGCCGGTTGCGCTTTGGATGTAGTCGAACACTTCGCCGCTGCGGCGGCGATTGCGGCCGACGATATAGCCGTGGCCATGTTCGCGCACGAGAGCAAGGTTGTGGCTCGTCACCATGCCGCGGTCGCCGACGAACACCACGCGCCTGATCCCGAAGCGTTGTTCAAGGTCGTTGAGCACTTCGGGGACCGTCTTGGCGTCGCGCCAATTGCCGTTAAAGACGTGGTGCGCGATCGGCCAGCCATCGACCATGACCAGACCGACCAGCACCTGCGGATTGCGCGGCTTGCCGTCCCGGCTGTGGCCATGGGCCCCCTTCTCGGGTGGGCCTTGGCCTTCGAAATAGGTCGAGGTGAGATCGTAGAACACCATGTCGACCTGTAATGAGAACAGGTCGCGCAGCGTCAGATAAAGCGCGTGCTCGATGTCCGATTTGTGCGCCAGCAGCTGGTCGAGCGTGCGATACCACTGCTTGAGCTGACGCATCTTGACCCGCACCCGGGGCGTCTTGCTGGAGGCACGCTCCAGATCATCGCGCCACGCCGGCACCCAACGGCGGCCGTCGCGATCGCAGACAAAGTCGGTCTCCAACCAGCGCGCCAAGCCGTGCTCGCTACCCGGCGCAGTCAATCGATTGGCGACCAGCACCAGAGCGCGGTCGCTCAACGGCGCGGTGTCGCGACGGCTGCGTCTAACGAGCCGGTCGAGTGTCGCCTCAATGGAGAGTTCGCGCCAGAGATGGGCGGCCGCCAGCATCGGCCCGAAGTCCCACGCCGCAATCGCTTGCACGTCTTCGCGCCGAACCCGGTCATCAGACACGGCATCGCCGTGCAGCAGGCGCGTCAGCTTGTTCAAATCGAGATGCGCCGCCAGCAAGTCGCGCCGCCCGAGATTGAGAACCGTGCGGTGGCGCGTCTTGCCGCGCTGCCGATAAGCTTCGACCACCCGCACGTATTCGTGCTTGACGCCCTTGCCGCCCGCCGCGCGAACCACCCGCAGGAACATGACCTTCTCCCGAAACCTGTCCCTGTCAAAACCAACATGAGAATCAGCGAATTGCAAACGAAAATAACGCAACTTCAGATAAATCTCTGTCCCTACGTTTTTGAGAAAATCAAGGACCGACTCAAAGAAAATCAGTCATTTCGCGTTGCTCAATCGCGGCAATAAGGGAAACATCGGCTAGTGGCCCGATCCACTCAAAGTGAATGGTAGGGGTGCTTGGGTTTGCTACGGGAGACAGAATCATCAGCGGTGTTATGGCGAACTATTCATTGAGATATTACTTCTGCACGAGAGGACAACTTTCGGGCGACCCCTGCTTCTATTTGCCCGGTAGTCCCGTTTACAAGTGGGGATGTGGCTCCGACCTTCGAAGATGTCGTCTCAGCGGGAAAGCACGTCGGGCGCTAGAGTTGCTCGTTGATCAGCAGGGCAGCACCCAAGCGTATCTCGGTGCCTACATCGATATCGGCCGGGTCAGGATGGGATTACGGACCGCTGGACGGCGGGCACTCGAAGACACGACCGCGCATAGACCCTCGCCGCGCTCGCAGCCTGATGAGTAGCTTTTTCGGGGCTCTTTTGGTATCGGCTACCCAGAATGACGCACCGGCGGGCAGCGTTGGGGGCCGGGTCTCTGCCGGCAAAGCGGCCTCGCGTCGCGTCCGGTGTGCACGAAGCCGTGATCGCCGTTGCCCGACATTGCTGGGCAAGGGGACTATGCTAAAGTGGCCATTATTCAGCAAGGCGAGTGCCCTGACGATGATCACGCTTATGGTCAACGGAACGTCGTACCAAGTCGATCTCGAGCCTGATACTCCACTGCTGTGGGCGTTGCGCGACGCAGTGGGGCTGACCGGCACCAAATTCGGTTGTGGCATCGCCCAGTGTGGCGCTTGCACGGTCCACATCAACGGCCGGGCGATGCGCTCCTGCTCGGTGCCGATCGGGGTGCTCAAGGGCGCCAGCATTACCACCATCGAGGGGCTATCGCCTGACGGCAGGCATCCGGTACAGCGAGCTTGGCTGGCCGAAGACGTCCCGCAATGCGGCTACTGCCAGTCCGGGCAGATCATGGTCACGGCGGCATTCCTCAAGCAAAACCCCAACCCGACCGACGCCGACATCGACGCGGGCATCACGAACATCTGCCGTTGCGGAACCTACGAACGGCTTCGCCGCGCCATCCATCGC
>JASHRR010000241.1 GCA_030037185.1 Xanthobacteraceae bacterium
TGTGGAGAGCGCTGGCGCGTCCGGCGCGCCGACCAGCAACCGGCTTGCCCCGATCATGGCATTGGCGTGTAGGAGATTGAAATGAGCAATCGTGCGAAGGGGCTTCACCGAAAACGGATGGGGCGACGACCGACTACGATCGCCTTCTCCGCGCGAACGTCAAGCGTGTCTTCAGCGAGGCAGGCGTCGAGCAGCGGCTGACGGCCGTGAAGGAATTGTGGGCCGAGAATGGCGCGCTGGTCGAAAATGATCATGTCGTTTCCGGATGGAACGCAGTATCAGACAGTGTCGGCGCGCTCCTGAAGATGCTTCCACCAGGCACTACGTTTGAAGCCGACGGACCGGCGGCGGGCCACCATGGGCTCGGCAGGCTTCGCTGGCGCGCCGTCGATTCCTCCGGGAAACCGCTCGGAGTCACGGGAACCGACATTGCATTTTTCGACGGACGTATCGCAACGCTGTATGTGATTCTTGATCCGTCATGACAATCGTATCAGCGCCGCATGATGCGCGCTCCGCACCTATCACAAACGCGCCAATTTCTATCAAAGACCTCGCAAGAACAGTTACCGGCCGGCGAGCCCGCTACTTGAAACCCGTGGCGGAGCGCCTACCATACCGGAGCCGCCCGTCCGCCAACCGCGCCGGAAGCGGCAGGTTCTGCTTTGCGACCGCGCGCCGCTGGTCGGGCGCTCGACTTCGGAAATTAGTGATCGCCATTTAGAGACGTCGGAAGTACAGCTCGCTCTGCTCCTCTTCAATTACCAAGATGCATGGGCGGCGCCGGAGGATTTCAATGGAGCTCCTGACACACGGAGCAGGGAAGTATCCGACCTCAACGCTTCTGCGGTCGTCCGCTGGGCTTGGGTGGTCGACAATATCCGCCGAATTGCGGTCACACCGGGCGAGTGAAACGCCGGTGATCGTTCCGCAGGACGTTGAGTTGTGTCTTACAGTCGCTGGCAACGACGACGGTCTTGTTATTCGAACGGGAGCCGGTCAACGCCAGGAGACCAGATCGTCCACCGGATCCATCTGTTTGGCGCCTGTTGGCATCGGCGACAACCAGATTACCCTCACGGCTCCGATTCCGGAGGAGCTCCACCTTTATCTGCCGAGGACGCAATTCCGGAAACTCGCCGATGACTTTAATATCCCGGGGGAGCCCGCCCGCTCCATCCGTTACGCTGCCGGGGTCCGAGATGAGGTCATCCATCAAATAGGACTCTCGATCATGTCGGCGATGACGAGCGAGACCTCGGCAGGGCGGATATTCGTGGAAACGGCGTCCGCGACACTGGCCGCGCGTCTCCTTCAAGAATACTGCGATAACGGAGCCTGCAAGTCCCTGGAACCGACGACGCATCGCATCGATCATGCCAGGTTGCGCCGCGCTCTGGATCACATAGCGACTAACTTGGATAGGGAAATCACGCTGGCTCAATTGGCTCAAGTCGCTGGCGTCAGCGTGTTCCATTTTGCGCGCACCTTCACCCGCACAATGGGCGTCTCACCCAGCCGCTATGTCAGCCGGATGCGTCTGGAGAGGGCGATGGCGGACATAGCGGCCGGCAAACTCTCGCTTGCCGAGATCGCCTTTAAGGCGGGCTTTTCGTCGCAGGCGAGTTTTACCCGGGCATTTTATCGGGCGACTGGCTCGACGCCGGGAGAATACCGGACGCACCGGGGTTAGCGAGCGACCGCAGATCATTCGGACGCGGTAGGCCGCAAGATCGCTCAAAACAATAGCAATCGCGGGAAAGACAGGGGTCGGCGCGGCCTCCAGAATGCCTGCGCGACCTACCTGCTTGTTAAGGCGACCGGTCGCTCGACTGCATCCCGGAGAGGTTGTCTCATGAACGCCAAGACGGACGAGGAAGCCCGCAACGAGCAGGTCATTCGCTCGCTCTATGCGTTGGCGGAGGGTAACGCGAAAGACACATCCAAGTTCGTGTCGATGTTCACCGACGACGGCTATTTCTACGATGTGAGCGCCGGAAAAGGATACTTCGGCTCCGACATCGGTGTGACAGTCGATGTGTACGCGGCCGCATTTCCGGACATGCACAGGGAGCTCGAGAGCTTCTACGTCGACGACAATGTGGTCGCGGTCGAGCTCTCGCTGAACGGCACGCACAATGGCGACTCGGCGACGGCGAGGGGAAGAATCCCGCGACGGGCAAGAGAATACATGCGCCCTGCTGTGACGTCTTCCACATCACGAATGGGAAGATCACCTCATTCCACTGCTATCTGGCTGTCACGATCATTCTGGCACAACTTGGAGTAGTTTGACGGAGATGCTCCGTCCGACCTGGAGTGATTAGGCGCTTCCCATCAACGAAATCGAGTGCTCGAGCGCGCAGGTTTCAGCGAGAGGTCTGTTCAATGGTTGATATCCGCTACCTGCCGTTCATTGGCCGCCTGTTCATAGGCTTGCCCTTCATGATGAGTGGCCTGAGCAAGGTCGCGAACTACGCGGGCACGATCGCACTTATCAAATCCTCCACACTCCCGCTGCCTGCTCCGCTGGCCTACGCCAGTGCAATCGCCGTGGAGATCGGCTGTGGTTTCCTTATCATTCTGGGTTATCAGACCCGCGTCGCCGGCGCGATATTCTGTCTTTTCTGCCTGGCGACAGCGGTATTCTTCCATCTGAATTTCGCCGATCCCAACCAGATCTTCCACTTTATCAAGAACCTGGTGATGACCGGCGGCATCCTGCAGCTAGTCGTCTCGGGCGCGGGCGCGCTCAGCATCGACAATCGACGTTCGAAGAGCCGTGGCGAGTCCAGCGGCGCGGTGTTGGCCAGCTGAGCCGGACTCAGGCCCCTTGGAGAGCTATAGTGATGACGATCCACGTTAACGGCGCCTCCCGGCAAATCAACATCGAGCCTGATACCCCCCTTCTCTGGGTCTTGCGCGACGTCCTCGGTTTGACAGGCACAAAATTCGGCTGCGGCATCGCGCAGTGCGGGGCCTGCACCGTACATATCAATGGCGCCGCCATGCGGTCCTGTTCGGTACCGATCGGCGCTCTTGATGGCGCGACTGTCGTGACCATCGAAGGCCTGTCCTCAGACAACAGCCATCCAGTGCAGCGCGCATGGATTGAAGAAGGCGTCCCGCAATGCGGCTACTGCCAGTCCGGGCAGATCATGGCCGTGGTCGCGTTTTTGAAAAACTTTACTAGGCCAACGGATGCCGACATCGACGCGAATATTACCAACATTTGCCGGTGTGGAACCTATCCAGCTCTGCGCCGCGCCATTCATCGCGCCGCGAATTCGGTGAAGGCGTGAAGTAGCGGCCATGCAGCCCCCCCCCCGTCATCACCACCGTCAGCCGTCGGAGCTTCATTTTCACGGCCGCGTCGGCCGCGGGCGGCTTGCTTGTGGGGATCGGCGCCGTTTCGGGCAGCGCGGGCGCTGCAACCGTCTCAACCCAACCTTGGACCGACCACGAGTATCCGCCTTACGAGCTCGACGCCTGGGTCGCGATCGATCCAGATGATTCGATTTTGATCCGTTATCAGCGATCAGAGATGGGCAGGGCAGCATGACCGCGCTGCCAATGATGATTACCGAAGAACTGCACTGCGACTGGTCGAAGGTTCGGATCGAGTATGCCTCGTCAACCCGCGGTGTTCGAGAGGGAAGAATCTATGGGAATATGTATTCGCATGGCAGCTTCTCGGTTCGGGAATCGCAGAAGAAAGTGCAGCAGGTTGGCGCCAGCGCCCGTGAACGCCTCATTGCCGCGGCCGCAGCACGCTGGAAAGTTTCGGCATCAGAGTGCTTAGCGGCTCAGAGCGTCGTTACTCACCGGCCCACTGGTCGCACGCTGCGCTACGGCGAACTCGCCGCGTCGGCCGGAAAGATCAAGCTCGCCAAAGAGCCTGCAATCAAAACGCCGGCTCAGTTCACTTTTCTTCCTCGGCGAATGCCGCGTGTCGACTTGGTCCACAAGACCGACGGATCGGCCAAGTTCGGGATCGATGCGCAGGTCCCGGGGATGGTTTTTGCCGCCATCAACGCGTGTCCCGTGCGGGGTGGCAAGCTCAAGAGCATCGATGAGTCACCGCTCTCCGGCGCGCCCGGCATTGTCGGCGTGGTCAAACTCGAGAATGCGGTGGCCGTTGCGGCGACCGACAGCTTCTGGCGCGCCAAACGGGCACTGTCTCGTCTGCAGTCGGAATGGGATGTTGGCGCCGCAGGGCGTGTCGATAGCGCGCAGCTTTCGAGGGAATTCCGCGCGGCGCTCACTGAGGGCATGGTGACCGTGCGCAACGATGGCGACGTCGATGGTGCGATGTCGCGCGCGGCCAAGACGTTCGAAGCCGTCTATGAGACGCCTTATCTGTCGCACTCACCGATGGAGCCATTGAATGCGACGGTGAATTTGCAAGCCGACCGGCTCGATGTCTGGGTTGGAACGCAGGATCCGGAGGCCGCCCTCGGCGTGGCAGCGAGTGCCTCTGGCTTGAAGCCGGAGCGGGTGCATATCCACAATGCATTCCTAGGGGGAGGCTTTGGCCGTCGCGACGCCAGCGATGAAATTGCGCAAGCCATCGCCATCGCGAAGGCCGTCAAGCGTCCAGTCAAGCTGATCTGGACGCGGGAAGAAGACACCCGCCAGGACAGGTTCCGTCCACATGCAGTGGTGGGCTTCAAGGCTGTGGCCGGCGCCGATGGGATGCCGACCGCTTGGTCGATGCGTGTCGTCACCTCATCAATCTTCAAATGGTACGGCGTGCCGTTTCCGGCCGGTCAAGCCGAGCCGATGGCCATCGATTGCCTAGCAAACAATGGCTACAACGTTCCAAGCACGCGCGTGGAAGCCCTCGTCAAAGATACCCACCTGGCGGTCTGGTTTTACCGCGCGCCTGGCGGCAATCAGAATGTCTTTGCCATCGAAAGCTTCCTCGACGAGATCGCCGCGGCGAGCCATCTCGATCCCTACCTCGTGCGGCGCAAGCTTCTCAATGGCAAGCTGGACTGGCTCAAGGTTCTAGATCTTGCTGCCGAGAAAGGCGACTGGGGCAAGCCACTGCCCAAGGGCAGCGGGCGCGGCATCGCCATCTGCAATTTTGTGGACAGTCTCTGCGCGCAGGTGGCCGAAGTTACAGTGAAACCGAACGGCGAGCTGAAGGTCAATCGGGTCACTGTCGCGCTCGATACCCGACACATGGTCAACCCACAGACCGTCATCGAACAGGTCGAGAGCTCGGTGATCTTTGGTTTGACGGCCGCCTTGTACGGCAAGATCACGATCGAGGATGGCGCGGCCGTGCAAGGCAACTTCGACATCTATCGCATGGTGCGCCTTGCGGAAGCGCCGAGGATCGACGTGCATTTGGCGCCAAGCGGCGGAGATATTTGGGGCGGTGCGGGGGAACCAGCCGTGCCGCCAATCGCCCCCGCTGTCACGAATGCGATCTTCGCCGCCACAGGCAAACGCATTCGGACGCTCCCGATTGTGGACACCGATCTCAGTGGATTGATTTAGCCCGATGTGCTCGCGATCATTGGCAGTAGCGGTTCGATCGCAGTCGGGCGCCTGGGGACAAAGACGTGGACCGGCTCTGGGCTTGAGAGCCGTGAAGATTGTCTCAGGTGTGGTCTTGTTAGGGCTGATCTCGCTGAGTGCAGGCTGCCAAAGAGCCGGCGCAAGCGTGAGTGCTCCCGTCATTAGTGGCGAATACGTGGCGCGCGCGGCCGACTGCGTCGCTTGCCACTCGATACCAGGCGGCAAGCCGTTCGCCGGCGGCCTCAAAATGGGCACCCCGATCGGCGCCATTTTCTCGACCAACATCACGCCGGATCCCGAGACGGGTATCGGCAAATACAGTCTTGCCGACTTAGATCGCGCTGTCCGGCAGGGCATCGCCAAAGACGGCCACCGGCTCTATCCGGCGATGCCTTACCCGTCCTACGCCAAGCTTACCGACGCGGACGTGGCGGCGCTCTACGGCTTCTTCATGAAGCAGGTGCCCGGCGTCCGCCAGGCAAATTTCAAGAGCGAGATTCCAGCGCTGCTCAGCGCGCGCTGGCCACTGGCGATCTGGGACTTCTTCTTCGCTCCGCGCAGCAGCTACGTCGCCAAGCCGGGCCACGATGCAGCGTGGAATCGCGGCGCCTATCTGGTCCAAGGCCCCGCCCATTGCGGAGCCTGCCACACCCCACGCGCCATCAGCCTGCAGGAAAAGGCCCTCGACGATAGCAGCCCGAAGTATCTCGCGGGAGCAGAGGTCGATGCTTGGTACGCGCCAAGCCTGCGCGGCAACATGCGGACCGGTCTCGGGACCCGGTCGAGCGAGGACATCGGCGAATTTCTCAAGCACGGCCACAACCGCATCGGCAGCCCGTTTGGATCGATGATCGATGTCGTCAGCAACTCCACGTCCTACTTATCGGACAGCGATATCGCAGCCATCACGACCTACTTGAAGTCGTTGCCTGAGACGTCCACCGAACAGTCTATCGCCTATAACAACTCGACGTCGGTGGCGTTGCTCACCAGGCCTTCAACGCAACCCGGCGGCGCCGTCTACGTCGGTGCCTGCGCGAGTTGCCATGGGTTCGACGCCAAGGGCTTCGCTCCGTACATGCCGGCCCTTGCCGCCAACCCGGTCGTGCTCGACGCCAATCCGTCGTCGCTCATCAATTTGACGCTGAACGGCTCAATTCCGCTCGTCATCAATGACACGCCGGACGCCTACCGCATGCCGCAATTCCGGCAGCAGCTGTCGGACCAGGACATCGCCGGCGTTCTCACCTTCATCCGCAATGGCTGGGGCAATCAGGCGCCAGCCGTGACTGCCGCGCAGGTCGCCAAACTGCGCGAGAAGACCGATCCAAGCAGCGATCAGGTCATCATCCTGAAAATGCGTTAGCGATCTCTAGAAGAGTTCAGTTTTTAGCAGATCTATCCAACGGAGAACGGTATGTCCGAAAAGCTGGATGAGTTAACCCTTGGACGATTGTTCAGCGCAGCCCGCACACGCAATGGCTGGACGGCTCGACCCGTAACGGAGGACCAGCTGCGCGAGCTCTATGACCTAGTGAAATTTGGTCCCACATCGGCCAATTGTTGTCCGGCGCGTTTTGTCTGGGTCCGGAGTGCTGAAGGCAAGCGCAAGCTTGCAGAACTCGCGACGCCGGGAAACGCTGAAAAGATACTAGCTGCGCCGGTCACCGTCATCATCGGGCATGATCTGGGCTTCGCCGAGAAGATGCCGACGCTGTTCCCGGCCCGCGGTGAACAACTGAGAGAGTTTTTCTCTGAACCCCAAGTGGCAGAGGTCACCGCCTTTCGCAACGGTAGTCTGCAGGGCGCCAACCTGATCCTCGCGGCGCGCGCTCTGGGCCTGGACTCCGGTCCGATGTCCGGATTCAGCAATGACGGGGCGGACCAGGAGTTCTTCGCCAATACCCGTATCAAATCGAACTTCATCTGCTCCATTGGCTACGCATCAGATCAAAACCTCTTCCCGCGCAACTCGAGACTGTCGTTCGAGCAAGCTGGACGCCTTGCCTGACCGCGGCTGCCCGGCCGCCGAACCGTGCCCGTCCGTCAAGCTCACAGGAGGATCCAATGACCCAAGCCGCAAACCCGGGCGCCCTTCGCGCCAGTTA
>JASHRR010000242.1 GCA_030037185.1 Xanthobacteraceae bacterium
ACAATTCCGTTGGCTGACGATGGGCCACGGACAGATCCGCCGGTATCGGTGCCCAAGCCAAATTGCGCGAAAGCGGCTGCAACCGCCGCCCCAGTGCCGCCGCTCGATCCGGCAGGACCGTGCAGGAGCTCGTGTGGATTTTTCGTCTGACCGCCTGCGGAGCTGAAGCCGTTGGGTATGGAGCCCGCTTTGATAATCTCCGGATCAGTCGCCCCGCTTACGCTGCCGCCGCTGCCGGCGAACTCGCTGAGGTTCACCTTGGCTAGCATGATCGCGCCCGCCTCGCGCAGCTTCTTCACCATGAACGCGTCCTGCTTCGCCATATGGCCTTCGAGAAGCTGCGATCCCGCCGTCGTCGGCATGTCGACGGTGTCGTAGTTATCCTTCAACACAGCGGGGATCCCATGAAGCGGTCCGCGCACTTTGCCGCTCTTGCGTTCCGCATCGAGCTGCCGCGCCTCCTCGAGCGCCTTTTTGTTGAGAGTGATGATCGCGTTGATGGCCGGGCCCTGTTTGTCGTAGGCTTCGATCCGCTTGAGGTACGCGCTCACCAACTGCTCGGACGTCAACGTTCCGTCGGCAAACGCCGCATTCAAGTCGGCGATTGTCGCGGTCTCGATGTTCAGTCCTGCGGCGCGCGCGGGCACGTACAACGCGCCAGTGAGTGCACACGATGCAACTACGGAATACAGCACTCGTTTCATGCACATAGCCATTTCTGTCTCTCCTGCGGTCTCCAGACGACGGTCGATCGGTCTTGGCGTCGTCTCGCGCGGAGCAATGGGTGTGCCAAGACCGTCGGGACCGCTCAAACGGGCAGGGGCAACCCAAACGGGTGATTTGTTAGAAAAATACATCATATATCCGTCCAACCGGGCCCGCCATTCAAAAGTACTTCCTTAAATCCTTCGGCTGCAACACAGAGACCGCGACGCGACTCGCGTGACGAGTCCACGCTGTGCGGCGAGCCGGAGGTATCCCGACGTCGACCTGAAGCCTGCGCGACGCGAGCGCTAGGGATTTACGCGCGCGGCTGCTCACAGGGGACCTTGAAGCTACGCATTGTCGGGTGGGAGGGCGATGACCCATTCCGTTCGGCTTTTTCGTGAGCAGACGGTCCTTTTTACCTCCGAGAAATAAATAATTAAACTTATCGGAAGCAAACCCGCTCAGGCTCACTCGCTCAGGCTTTTACGAAGTGCTCGCGCAGCCATCCGACCGCGTCATGCCCGGTTGGCAGTGACGCCTCGTCCACCTGGGCGCCCGCGCCGAGCAGCAGCGTGCGCACTCGCTATGTCGTCCGGTCGAGAATCCCCACGGGTTGAGCGCGCCCTGGATCAACCAGCCCATCGCGGTCCCCTGGAATTGGCGATCTTGCGCGTCGATCGGCGGATTGTACCTCAATGGGTCCGCCACCATGACGGTGTTGCCATCGAACGCCGCCAAACGGAGCGGTGTGGCGCCCGTGCTGCGACAGCGCTGTCACCGGAAATCCGCACCGGAGGTCCACGCATTGGCTAATCCTCCGCGAATCAATGCGTAAAGCCGCCATGCCAACTCTCAAAAATCCGGCTTGTCCGCCGTCGGGAGCGTCGCTTCGGTTCCCGGGAACCATTGGGTGTTTTCAGCGCAAACCGCTTCCGCCCAGTCGCCGGGACCGCGCCAATAAGTCATGGTCGCAGTCCACGGCGCCGTGAAGACGCCCTCATCATCGACGGTGAATCGGAGCTGCAGGTACTTCCCCCTGTCAGTTGGCTCTGGCTGGACGCGGAAATTTTCTTTTGCGTCGCGTTCCAACCCTTCCTTCGCGGCTTCGTAATCAAGCAGCCGATATCGTTCGACCACGTGGAGAGCTGGGGTGTGCGGCGTGCCATACCAGTCGACCATAGCAAAGGGCCCAATCTTGACCCCCACTGTGTCTATTACCAGCGTGTCGCCTTCATAATGGCCCACGGAATCCCCATACCAGGACGGCGTCACGTGAGCGGGATGAGACTGATTCAAGCGCACGTGACGGAATTGATGATCGTAGTTATAAAGGATGGTGATCCTGTCCGGCTGCTGGAGCAGCTGCGTTGCGCCACTCGGAAAAACGAAAGGCACTCCTCCGGGCCAGCACTGGTTGCGCGGGGTCGGATCGCCTATGCCCCTTAGCGAGATTTCTCCGTGCTTTTTCACGACTTCCGCCGCCTCAGGCTTCAAGATCGGATTGCTATAGTCGCCGACAAGCTGGAGGATGTTGCCCACACCGTTGCGCCGGGACCGGTTGACCAGCGAAGTGGGCCCCGATGGCAGCGGCTCGAAGCCGGGGATTGAAGGATGCAACCATACGCCGGAGAAATCCGGGATGAGTTGAGCGCTCTGCCTGCCGCTATTGGCTGGCCCAACCGTGGGCACGAGCGCTTGGCCGAAGGCAGGCGTCCCAGCCACTGCTGCGAGTGTCGCCGCCAAAAGGAAATTCCACCGTTGCAGCTTCATACTCTCCTCCCTTATTCATTGGTTCCGCCGGCAGCTCTCTCATAAGGCTACACCGGTTGCGGCGGTGGCTGGAAGGGGTGCGTGATGTGTGTACATGGCCCGACCCTGCGTGCGCCGGGAAAGCTGGCGAAGAACGGGAGGTGAAAGTCCGTCTAATTCCGAGGTGCCGATCGCATGCAGAGTCGAGGAGGCAACATCCCCCATAGCGTACTGGCTTGTATGGGAGAACCTCGCGCAGTCGTAGACCTTGTGCACGTGGAGAGGAGTTCTTTGCACGGAACCTGGGAGGCCTCATCCGTGACCGGCAGGGCAGGCCGGTCCGGCTCATAAAGGCAAAAGCCGAACGATGAGCATGTACGCGGATGAGGATTCGGAGGAGGGGTCGTACCGAAGAGGCGGTCGAACAACCAGGATGAATCTTCTGCGGAGACCGGGAAGGGAAGGGCCTCGCCCAAGGGGAACGGCGGCGAGACCGGATGGCGAGGGGTTGATGATCTCGTTAGCTTCACAGAAGAACTGACGAACGCACGGGCCGCAATAGCGCTAGCGATTCCAGGATAGCCCACATTTGGCAACCACCATGAAAACAACCCGTGGGGCAATGTCGGTTACGTTTGTTCGAACGGGCGAACGTTGCTATGCGGTGCGAGCGGCCGTTGAAGGCATGCCGATTGTCGAGATGGACCCCGCGCCTGGCTATGATGCGCTGGTACCTCATGACCTCCAGCACTTTATCGTTGAGCGAGCATTAGGTATCGAAGGAGCCATCTACGGACAACTCGCTGTTGGCGGTACCGCAGGTACCTTTCACACGATTTGTTCCGCCCCCCCGGCAAGCTTCGAGAGACCAAGAGAAAGCGAGATCGCAAATCAAGCAAGCTCACGTCGAGTCAGCGGGCAGATTGTGCGCGATCCGAGCGGGCAACCTATGTCTGCTGGTACGATTGGCTCAATCACTCCGGAGACCCGGCACGCCGGGTGCAGGCGCTGAAGATGAAGGAGATAGCCGAGAGTATGCTGCTGGCAATGTAAGCGGCGCAGAAGGACCATTTCGAGCTTCTTGCGCAACTCCTCGGCGCGCTTGTGCAAATCCGCAGCGCCTTTGCTCTGCTCGAGCACCTTGGGTCCGTGGTCGGACCTTCATCATCCGCATGCAGACGGAGTGACAGGGGTGTGTACAAGCTAGCGGCCGCCCTTGGCGTCGGCACCGGGACGGTACAGCGGATCAAGGCCGAGCTGGAGGAGCCGGGATAAGTGGGCCTTTTGCGTTACTCCATCAAATGGCTCGATACCGCGATACGACGTGCTCGAAGTCGCGGATGAGGGGGGCCCCCGCGTCTATGATGCAAGCGGCATCCCGCTGTATGTGGACAATGAGACCCAGGAGCGAATCTATCTCGATAAAGCTGATCCGAACCTGATGCATGATGACATCACCACCATCGACCACGCGCTATACCGGGTCATGGGTGGTCAACCAGAGCCTGCAGGCACGGCGTGAGTGAGCACGGTCAGCAGGATCGTCCGCATCAAGGCCGGGTGGGCCGATGCCCCCTTGATGTGTGGTGCATCGCCGCAATGTGGATACCGAAGCACCCAGCACCTTGGCAGCCGCACCTATCCCCACGAATCTATTCATCTGGGTAGGCTGGCGTAGAATTTGGACGGGAATCAAACAGACTGCTCACCGCCCTGCGAGACTCGGATCTCGTCTGTTGGTTCATGCGCCGCCAACGCCGACATGCCGGAGTACTTCAACTGAAGGCAGCGGGGGGGTCGCGATGCGCTGGCGTACGCTTCACCCCCGATCGCCGCAGGTTGGCGCCGGTGACCGCGAGCCAGCCCGCCACGTTATCGCTAGAGACTCCGAGCGCCGCTGCATGCGGCGGTGCCAGCTCCATAGCGAGCCCCTGATTCTGGCAAAGTTCGCTTTCCTCCCGCGATTATCATCCCAGTAAGTCACAGGCCGAACACGAACAGCATGGTCTGGTTGCGCATTTCTCGCAATTCCGGCGTGAGCACGTGGCGCGATTTTGTGATCGGGCTGATTCCGGTGAGGATCGCGACATACTGCTTGCCGCCCGTCTCGAAGGTCATCGGTGGTGCGTTGAAGCCAGATCCGACGTTGATCTTCCACAGCTCGGCGAGCGTGGTATCATCGTAGGCGATGAGCGTTCCGTCGGTCAGCCCGGTGAACACGAGGCCGCCGCCGGTTGTCAGCGCGCCGCTGTTGTTCGGATAGGCCGCGTGGACCGTCTTCTTGATCTCGCCGGTGAATGGATCGACGGCGATGAGGTCGGAGTCGTTGCGCTCGATGCTGCGGAACTTCAGGCTGAAGAAAACGCCCTTCGTGACCGACTCCTGATCGAGCGTTGCTTCGTTGCACGAGGACATCGAGGGGATGTAGATGAGCCTGGTCTTGGGGCTGTAGGACGGCGGCCAGTAGTTGTTGCCGCCGGACATTGACGGGCACAGCTTCTTCGTCGGATCGGCGGGCGTCCAATTCTGCATGCCCGAATAGACCTGGATGTCGCGGTTGGGATCGTAGTCGACCGGCATTCCGGTCTTCTGATCAATGCCTTTGGTCCAGTTGACGGCGGCAACATAGGGCTTGGCCAACAGGGGTTGCCCGTTGGCGCGCTCGAAAGCATAGAAGAAGCCGTTGCGCGCCGCATGGGTGACCATCTTGCGCGGCTGCCCGGCGACCTCGCCATCGATCAAGATATGGCTACCCTCTTCATCGTAGTCCCACATGTCGCCGGGGGTATATTGGTGGTACCAATTCATCTTGCCGGTGTCGGGGTCCCACGAGATCAGGCTGTTGGTGAACAGATTGTCGCCGGGACGGTAATATGGATCGGACCATGGCACCGGATTGCCGGTGCCCCAAAGGACCTGGTTCGTCGCAATGTCGTACGAACCGGTGACCCACATGGCGCCGCCGCCGGTCTGCCAGGCATTGTTGCTGTCCTTCCAAGTTTCGCTGCCCGGCTCGCCGGGGGCCGGGATCACGTATTTGCGCCACACCAGCTTGCCGGTTCTGGCATCAACCGCCAAGATGAAGTCGCGCGTCCCGTTATCGCCGCCGGCGGCGCCAACGATGATCTTGTCCTTGACGGCCAGAGGCGCCGCTGTGAAGGTGAGGTTGGGCTGGCCATCGGCGAGATTGGTCTCCCACGCGACCTTGCCGGTCTCCTTGTCGGTGGCGATGACCCGCGGCGGATAATTCGCGACCGACACGACGAAGTTGCCCCACAGTGCGGCGCCGCGGTTCGACAGCGGCACTTTCTGCTGACCTGGGTCCATGCGCCATACGATGCGGCCCACTTCTCCGGAGCGGCCGTCAATCTTGTAGACCGCGCCCCACAAATCTACGACGTAGAGAAATCCATCCTCGGCAAGCGGTGTGGATTGCAAATTCTCGTTGGCCGAGGTGCCGCCGATCGCGACCGCGTAAACGATTTTGAGTCCCTTGACATTGTCCCGGTTGATCTTGTCCAGAGGCGAATGGCGTTGCGAATCATAGGTGCGATGATTCATCAGCCAGTTCTGCGGCTCCTTATCGGCATTGGCGAGCCGCTCCGGCGTCACCTCGGCGGCAAAAACGGGCCAACCAGCGACCAGAAAACTGCTGACGACGAGCGCCCTGCTGCGCGAATGACGGGTTCTTGTCACGATCTCCTCCCCATGCGATTCATGCTGCCTCATCTGTCGCAGCCTTTCCGGCATCTTATACTGGACCGGTCCTTGGTGCGACTGGCCAAGGCCGAAAAAGAAAGCGGATGCCTTTTGCACTTCTTCAGACGCACACTGCTGCATGATGCGTCGCCATTGGCTCAGGTACGGCGCGCTTGGCAGTAGCAGTCAAAGCAGGCAGCCTACCAGGGTCCGTGACCCGCGGAACGGCAAATTCAGGGCGGGCCGGCAATATGCATCCTTGGCCAAGCTCGCAGAAGACAGCCGCCACAACCGCGCTAAGGCGCCGAACGCGATCAAGATGCTGAAGTCGCGCAGTAAGCTCCCCACTCTCCCACGGCAACGTGCAGAGAGTGCTTTCGGACGCGCTGCTGACGATCCCGACCAGCAAGATGGCGACGAAGATTTGCCAGCGGTGCGCCTCCGTTAAGAAAGGACAGCGCGACAGAATGGCGCCGACGCCGGCCTGCTGGGCGATGTAAACGGGCGCCGCCCGCCAAGGATCCCAATCGCCAGCCAATACGACATCCCCGTCACGCTCCGGGCCCGGCCAACCTGATCAACGCCTCGGCGGCAACCCAACCACCAGCGGCAACAAGCGGCACGCGGCGATGGCGAGCTATCGATAGCCGGACGGCGCTGGCTCGAGGAGGAGCGGCTGACAGCAGTGGCGGCAGTCGTCAGTTGGTTGGCCGGCTGGCTCGACGAGCAGCCGGCGCTGCACCCGAATGGTGCTGCGCGGCCTCGTCCGGCTAGGCCGGCGCGCGGCTGAATGCTAAACTTGCTTTACTTTAGGTTTACTTTTAGACGTCTTAGCACCTTTTATGCGTCTTAGGACTCATCGATCTTAGGCTAACGCACTGTTCTAAAAGACATATTCTCAGCAATGGTCACGTGATCGGAGGAACGTCATGCAGTACCGAGCCTCGACCCGGACGATTGTGTTTGCGGCAGTGGCGTTTTGCATGCCTGCGGCAACTCAAGCATTCGACGATGCTAAATATCCTGCACTGACCGGCCAGTGGACCAGGGCCATAGTCCCGGGAGCCGTCGGCCAACCCTCATTCGATCCGACCAAGCCGCCGGGCCAGGGACAAGAGGCTCCGCTGACGCCCGAATACCAAGCCAAATTCGAGAGCGCGCTCGCTGAGCGCGCCGCCCGTGGACTGGGTGACGTGGTGACGACCTGCCTCGCGCCCGGCATGCCGATGATGATGCAGGCCTATGAACCCATGCAAATCACGGTGTTGCCGGAAACCACCTATATCCTGATCGATCATATTCACGAGAGCCATCGAAGAATTTTCACCGATGGACGCGAATGGCCGAGAACTGTTCAGCCGACCTTCACCGGCTATAGCATCGGCAAATGGATCGACCAGGACGGGGATGGACGTTACGATCTACTCGAAGCCGAAACCCGCTATTTCAAGGGGCCGCGTTTCTTCGACAGCAGCGGCATTCCGTTGCACGAGGATGACGAAACCGTCATCACCGAGCGCATCTATCTCGACGAAGCGGACCACAACCTCCTTCATGACGAGATCACCGTGACCGACCACGCATTGACCCGTCCGTGGACGGTGATGAAGAACTATCGCCGCACCCTCGACCCTCTTGCGGATTGGCCGGAGTACATCTGCAACGAACAAATCCCGTTCGTTCATATCGGCGACGAGATCTATAAAGTCAGTCAGGACGGCTACCTGATGCCGACCAGAAAGCAACAGCCGCCGCCGGACCTGCGGTATTTCAGTCAACCCAAGAACTGACCTCCGGCTGGCTTTTAGCGACTTTTGATCAGAAACCGGAAGGGCAAACCTATGCTGTACCGAAGCTCGATCGGCGCCTTAACGCTGTCAGTGTCGCTGGGTCTGGCACTTGGCAGCGCGCTTGCTTTCGATGAATCGAAATATCCGGATTGGAAGGGCGCATGGCGTCGCGTTGCCGTGCCCGGAATTGTCGGCCAGCCGTCATACGACCCGACAAAGGCCGGCGGGCTCGCTCAGAAGGCACCGTTGACTCCGGAATATCAGGCCATCTTCGAGGCCAACCTCAAGGACCAGGCCGCCGGCGGACAGGGCACCGACCCGACCTACACGTGCCTCTCGCCCGGCATGCCGAGGGTCATGACCACGTTCGACCCGTTCGAAATCGTCGTGACGCCGCAGATGAGCAATTTCCTGATCCAGCACATCCACGATTCCCGGCGGATTTTCACTGACGGGCGCGACTGGCCAGAGAAAATCGTGCCCACATTTGTCGGATACTCCATCGGTCGATGGATCGATACCGATGGGGACGGCCGCTACGACGTGCTTGAGATAGAGACTCGCGGGTTGAAAGGTCCCCGATCGTACGATCCGGCCGGCCTTCCGTTTCATTCCGATAATCAAAGTATTTTCAGGGAGCGCGTTTACTCCGACAAGCACGATCCGAACATCCTCTACGACGAGATCACGACGATCGACAACGCGTTGACGCGGCCCTGGACAGTTACAAAGAAATATTCTCGTGCGCCGAGCAAGCAGCCGGAGTGGGTGGAAGAGGTTTGTGCGGAAGGCAACGGTGATGTCGAAATCGGCAAGGAGGGATACTTCCTCAGCGGGGATGGCCTCCTCATGCCCACCAAGAAGGACCAAGCGCCACCGGACTTACGCTATTTCAAACAAATCCAGAATTAACGGCCAGCCGATATCCGCGCGAAGAGCCGTGCTTGCTACACCGAAAAAGCCGACGCCACCCGAGGAAAAGCCCGCCGGCCCCGATCGCGGGGCTTGCCGGCAAGGAATTCTTCGACCGGCATTTGCGCCCTGCTTTAACGCCTTACGGGCTGGCAACGCTCAACTTGCTGTGTCGTCTCCCCTCGGGAATGTTGCAGACCGGCAGTTCAACAAGCCCCGTTGCGGGCCTACCCCTGGCTATGTCTTAAGTCTTGCCGGGGCCATTCAGGGTATTTGACCTCCTCTCGCCCCGTTACTTCACAACCCGAACACCCACACGACGGTGGCGTTGCCCTGCATGCGCAGTTCCGGTGTACGGTTGACCGTGCTGCGAGTGTTGCGCGGCGGCGCCGCACCTGGGCCAGCGCAGCACAGGCCCGAGGCGATCGCGATGTATTGCTTGCCGTTCACCGCGTAGGTCATCGGCGGCGCATTGAAGCCGGAGCCTACGTTGATGCGCCACAACTCATCGAGCGTCTGGTCGTCATAGGCAAGCACTGTCCCATCGATCAACGCAGTCACCACGATGCCGCCCGCGGTTGACAGCACTCCGGCGGAGTTCGGGTAAGGCAGGTCGATGCGTTTCTTGATCTCACCCGAACCCGGATCGACCGCGACCAAGCCACCGCTAAGGCGGCCGCCGTCGCCGATCGCGCCGCCGAAGAACTTGCCCTTCACGTGTGCGGTGGCGTCGGGCGTCACCTGGCCGCAGCCCTCGTGGGTTGGAACATAGAGCATGCTGGTCCGGCGGCTGTAGGACGGCGGCCAGAAATTAGTCCCGCCCGCGATGTCCGGGCAGATGCGCCGCGCCACTCTGTCCTGCACCATATTGGACGGTTCGGCGTAAAGCTGGAGGTCCTTGGCGGGATCGTATTCGATCGGCTGGCCGGTTTTGAGGTCGATGCCCTTGGTCCAGTTCACCTGCTTGACCGTCTGCACGGCCTTGAGGAACTGGCCACTGATGCGGTCGAACGTATATGCGAAGCCGTTGCGCCCCGCATGGGCGAGAATGCGGCGGTCTTCACCGTTGACCTTGGTGTCGATGATGACGTGGCTGCCAGTCTCGTCGTAGTCGCGGTTATCGTTCGGCGTGTACTGGTGGTACCACCTGATCTTCCCGGTCGCGGCGTCGAACGCGATGGCGCTCGAGGTGTAGAGATTGTCACCGGGGCGGTAGGTGGCGTCGAACGCTGGCACCGGGTTGCCGGAACCCCAATAGGTCAGGTTAGTGGCGGGATCGTAGGAGCCGGTGACGTAGAAGGCGCCGCCGCCCGTCTGCCATGAGTTCGGGTTTTTCCAGGTCTCGCTGCCAGGCTCGCCGGGCGCCGGGATCGAATAGGTCTTCCAGACAATGTCGCCGGTCCTGGGGTCGAGCGCCGCCACCCAGTTGCGCAAGCCGCGGTCGCCGCCGGAGCCACCTATCAGGACGGCGTCCCTGAGGGCGAGCGGCGCTGCCGTCAATTCGAGGTCGGCCTGGTCGAGCAGGTTCTTGTCCCAAACGACCTTGCCGGTCTCCTTGTCGGTCGCAATTACCCGCCCCTCGTAGCCGGTGACCGAGATGACAAGATCGTTCCATAGCGCCACGCCGCGGTTGCGGTCCTGCTTCTCGAGCTTGGGGTTCATCTGCCACGCGATCGGGCCCGCGGTGCCGGAGCGCACGTCGACCTTCGATACGATCCCCCAACTGTCGACCACGTACATGTAGCCGTCCTCGACGAGCGGCGTTGCCTCCAGGCTCTCGTTGTTCGAGCTGCCGCCAAGCGCAACGGCGAACACCAGCCTGAGATTCTTCGCATTCGTCCGGTTGATTGCATCAAGCGGGGAGTAACGCTGCGAGGTGTAGTCGTGGTGGACCGTCAGCCAGTTCTGCGGTTCCGGATTGACCAGCCGTTCGTAGACCGTGTCCGCGGCGACCGCGGGGAAGCTGCCTGCCAGCAGCGCGCCCAAGGCCGTGAGCGTGACGGCGCGGCGGTTCTTGGATGTCGCCATAAATTCCTCCCTGGTTCCATCTTGAACTAGCCGACTGCGCAACAGCCGACACCTTTTGGTTCGCGGACGACCAATCTTTTCGTTGGTGTGTGAGGTTGTATGATGCCAATGTCTTTAGCACAACGCTATTTTGGGGAGACGTCCATGAAAGCGGGTGGCGCCTTGATTGCGATGTGTCTCTTGGCGCTGATGACCGGCCCTGCGGCTACACAGACCGCTTTCCCCGGGCGCACAGTACGCATCCTGGTCGGCTATGTGCCGGGAGGGCCGAACGACATCATTGCGCGGGCGATCGGCGACAAGCTGGCGCAAGTCTGGGACAAATCGGTGATCGTCGAGAACGTGCCGGGCGCCAGCGGCAACATTGCCGGGGATCGGGTTGCCAAGGCGCCGCCCGACGGCTACACGCTCCTGCTCGCGAATTCCGCACAGATCGTGGTCAATCCGAGCCTGTTCGAGAAGATGAACTACGATCCGCTCAAAGAACTTGCGCCGGTCTCGGAGGTCGCCTTTACGCCCAACCTCCTGACCGTTGCGAATGACTTGTCGGTCCATAACGTGCAGGAACTCGTCGCGCTGGTCCGTGCCACGCCGGGAAGATACAGCTTTGGCTCCGCCGGCGTCGGGACCACGCAGCACCTTGCCGGCGAGCTTTTCAAATGGCGTGCGAAGCTCGACCTCCAGCACATCCCCTATCGCGGTGCGAGCGCGGTCATCACGGATTTGCTGGGCGGCCGTATCACCATGTTCTTTGGTAACATCGCGCCACTGCTGCCGCTGGTCCGCGAGGGCAAGCTGCGCGCATTGGCCGTGACTTCGCTCGATCGCTTTGCCGCCGTGCCGAAGGTACCGACGGTCGCCGAATCGGGCTTTCCCGGCTTCGACGTCGTCGCATCATTCGGCCTAATGGTCGCGGCGGCAACGCGTCCCGACGTCATCAACAAGATCAGCCGCGACACTGCGCAGGTATTGGCGCAAGACGACCTGCGCCAACGGTTGGCCGACATCGGAGTGGTCGCGATCGGCAACTCGCCGGCGCAGTTTGCCGCCGCCCTGAGAGCCGAATCCGTACAGTGGGCAAGCCTCATCAAGGAGACCGGGATTAGGGCGAGCGAGTGATCGCGACGCTAGGCGCTGAGTGAGCCGTCGGCATTCGGCCTAGCAGCTGCTGAGGAAGTGGCGCACCGTTTCCATGAACTTGGCAATTGAAATCGGTTTCGACAGATAGGCCTCGCAGCCACCCTGCCGTATGCGCTCCTCGTCACCATTCATCGCGAACGCCGTGACGGCAACAACCGGAATACGATACAGCTCAGGATCGGCCTTGATCCACTTCGTGACCTCGAGCCCCGAAACCTCGGGCAATTGTATGTCCATCAGAATGAGGTCGGGTCGATAGGTGCGCGCCAGTGCAAGCGCCTCAATTCCGCTGCGCGTCCCCACGGCATCGTAGCCGTGCGCCTCCAACAAATCATGGAAGAGCTTCATGTTCAGCTCGTTGTCTTCCACGATGAGGACGGTTTTGGCCACTCTCAAAATTCCCTCATTAGCCAATCTGCAGCGTACCGGTACGGTAGTCCGGATTCCTTACAGAAACGGAAATTCGCGCGATTTGAAGCGATCGGTCGGGCGCTCCTCCTCGCACGAATGCGATCCATCCGACAGGGCACGACAGCCTTGATTTGCTTCAATTACCGGCATTTTTCGCGGTAATCTTTCGAACACCCGAAGGGGCCGCCGCAGAGGGCTTGATCCTTGCCCGGCCGGCTCTTAGGATTTTCCTGTGCTTGTGGTTACCGTTCAATCACCGACGTCATGACGATGCAGTTTCCCCGCGTGCGCTTGCCAACGCCAGCATACCATAGCAGACGCGCGTCGCCGCGAAAGAGTTCGAACATGATTGGCTTCAAGCAGTGCGTTACCGCAGCGGCAGCCCGCCCCAGCTTCCCGGACAGCTCAGGGTGGCGGACCAGAGGCCGGATAGCGGCGCTCCGGCGTCTCATCATTGTGACCTTTATCCCAGCGGTGACGGGGATCTCTGCACCTGCCCTCGCAGACGACGCCGGCTCTTTCTTTGCCGGCAAGACGGTGCGCATCGTGGTGGGGTTTAGCCCCGGCGGCGGCTACGACATTTACGCACGTGAGCTTGCCCGTTATCTCGGGCGGCACATTCCGGGCCATCCTTCGGTTGTGGTCCAGAACATGGCCGGAGCCGGAAGCCTCAAGGCGGTGAACTTTCTTTTCAATGCAGCGCCGCGCGACGGCACGGTGCTGGCGACGTTCTCACGCGGCATTGTCTTCGAGCCGCTCATCGGACATCTCGACGGCGCCCAATTCGAGGCGCCGAAATTCAACTGGATCGGCAGCATCTCGGACGAGGTCAGCGTCTGCGCCATCAACGCCTCCCGCGGCGTTGCCACCTGGCGGGACATGCTGACCACGAATACCATCATCGGTGCGTCCGGGGCGGGCGCCGACAGCGACGTATTCCCGATCGTGCTGCGCAACCTGTTTCATTTGCCGATGCGGATCGTCACCGGCTATCCGGGCGGCGCCGACCTCAATCTCGCCATGGAACGCGGTGAGATTGACGGCCGATGCGGCTGGTCATGGACGAGCATCTTGAGCCGCAATCGCGACTGGCTCGCGGACAAGCGCATTCGGATCACGCTGCAGATTGCGCTGGCAAAGCACGAGGACCTTCCCGACGTTCCGTTGATCACGGACCTTGTATCCGATCCCCGCCAAACCGCCGCCCTCAGGCTCATCGTATCGCGTCAAGCGATCGCGCGCCCGTTCGCGGCGCCGCCGGAGGTGCTACCGGAACGGATTGAAACATTGCGCGAAGCCTTCGACGCGACCATGCGCGACGCCGACTTTCTCGCCGAAATGCGCGGTCAGAGCCTGGAGGTGCGTCCGTTGGGTGGCACTGCCGTACAAGACCTGATGCGCGACATCTATGGGTCGTCGCGGGACGCCGTGAAACTTGCGCGGGATATCCTGGTCGATACGCCGTAAAGGCGGGACGCATCAACATAACTCGGCGCCGATTCGACGGCACCTAGGGTCGATAGTGCTGCAGGGGAATTTGCCGCCGGGCAAATGTACCAAGTAGAGACGCGATCTCGACATGAAAGCCGATCGCCGATCTCGGCGCCGACCGTTCCAACCCTCTCGCTCGCCTGCGGGCAGGGGAAGGGTTGGGGCAGATCGAAATGATGCGGCATTCGAACTGGCGATCGCCGCGCTCGGATTTCTGGCAAGCGAGAGAGACGAGCTTTCTCGCTTCCTCGCGCTCACCGGGATCGACCCTAGCTCGATCCGCAGCGTGGCCGAGGAACCCGGTTTTCTCGGCGGGGTACTCGCCTACATTGCCGGCAGCGAACCTACACTGTTGGCGTTCGCCGCCCATGCGTGCGTAGCTCCACAAGAGATTGAGAAGGCGAGGGCGATCCTCACCGACGCTGAGTGGGAGAGCGGCACGCCGTAACGGACGCGGGACAATAGGTTGTCACGCCCGCGGCTTGGATTGGCTCGCATCGCGGAAACTCGCGCAGCTTGTTGTGTCGGGTACGCCATAGGTCGCCGGGGCGCGATTGGCGATGCCATCCATGCCCTTCACGTCTTCCACAGTGCCCGTCGCTGGCCAGACGAACCGTGATTCGGCTATGATCCGCGCTCGATTCCCTGGTCGAGCGCTATGGCGAGCTTCTGCCGCGACTGCCTTGCCGATGTGCCGGACCGCACGCCGCGCTGCGCCGGTTGCGGCTCGCCGCGTGTCGCCGGCCACGGCGAGCTCGCCCAGATGGCGATCGCCCACGTCGATTGCGATGCTTTCTATGCGACCATCGAAAAGCGCGACGACCCTTCGCTCGCCGACAAGCCGGTGATGGTCGGCGGCGGCCACCGCGGCGTGGTCATGACGGCCTGCTATATTGCCCGCACCTTCGGCGTAAAATCCGCGATGCCGATGTTCGAGGCGCGTCGGCTGTGTCCGCACGCCCATGTGGTTAGGCCTGACATGGCGAAATATGCGCGGGTGGGCCGTCAGGTGCGCGCCATGATGGGAGACCTCACCCCGCAGGTCGAGCCGTTGTCGATCGACGAAGCCTTCCTTGACCTGACCGGCACCGAGCGCCTGCATGGCATGATGCCCGCCAAGACGCTGGCCCGGTTCGCCAAGCGCGTCGAGAGCGAACTTGGCATCACCGTCTCGATCGGACTGTCGCAGAACAAGTTCCTCGCCAAGATCGCGTCGGATCTCGACAAGCCGCGCGGATTTTCAGCGCTCGCCTTGAGCGAGGCGCCGTCATTCCTGGCGCGGCAGCCGGCGACCTTCATCTGGGGCGTCGGCAAGGCCACGGGGGCTCAGCTTGAACGCGCAGGCTTTCGCACCATTGCGGATCTGCAGCGTGCTGACGAGACCGAGCTGATGCGCCGCTTCGGCACTGAAGGCCTGCGGCTTGCGCGTCTCTCCCGCGGCATCGACACCCGCGCGGTGGAGGCGGATCGCGAAACCAAAAGCGTGTCCTCCGAAACGACGTTTGCTGTGGATGTCGCTGATTTTCGCACGCTTGAGCGCCGGCTTTGGGTGCTGTGCGAGAAAGTTTCCGGACGGCTTAAGGCCAAGCAGCTTGCCGGAGCCACCGTGATCCTCAAGCTCAAGACCGCGGATTTCCGGTTGCGCACCCGCGCGCGATCGCTCGGCGCGCCAACGCAACTCGCGGCAAAGATATTCGCCGCCGGCCGCGAGCTGCTCGCGCGCGAAACCGGGTCCACACGATTCCGCCTGATCGGCATCGGCATCAGCGCGCTCGCTCCCGCGCAAGGCGCCGATCCAGCCGATCTCGTAGACCAGCGCGGCCAGCGCGCCGCCGCCGCCGAGCACGCCGTGGATCGCCTGCGCGAAAGATTCGGACAATCGGCGGTGGTCCGCGGGATTGTGTTGGAGGAGGAGTGATCCGCGGACAGGCGGGATTTCAACCCGTCACCTCGAGCATCAGGCTCTTCTGCGCCGTCTGGTTCGCTTGTCATCAATGTCACTTCCGATTTTGTCGGCGGAGTCCCACATGATCGATGAAGGCACGCAGCTTCGGCATCATTTGTCGGTAGCCGGGATAGTAGAGAAACACACCCGGTGCCAGGGGTGCGAATGGTTCCAGCACGCCCACGAGTTTCCCCGCTTTCACCGCGCCGGCAGCGATCCCGCCGGGCACCTGCGCAAGACCAAATCCTTCGACGGCCGCACCAAGCATTGTGGGAACGTCGTTGGCAAT
>JASHRR010000243.1 GCA_030037185.1 Xanthobacteraceae bacterium
TACTACAACGAGGTCAGAACGCACCTATCGCTGCAGAAGGACGCGCTGGTTCGGCGTGATGTGTGCCGAACAGGGCGCGTGGGCTCGTCGTCGATCTTGGGCGGGCTACACCATCAATATGTTCGAGTTTGAGTTTCCGACAGGGACAGCCAGCTGGCGAAACGTGCCGTCGTTCCCTGCCCAAAACAGCGCCGCCTTTGCCTGCTCCGGTGTCCGTGTGGCGGTGGCGTTTCGCACGGCGTCAAGTTGGGCGCGCCACATGGGCGAATCCCATGCGGGTGGCGGTGGGGGGCGAAGCACAGCGACATCGCGTACCACCCAAGGTCGCCAGGTACCGGCCGTCGGTTCCAAAGGGTACGCTATATAACGCGGCGGGGCTCTGGGATCGACCGCGATGCGCCGCTCAATCGGCCGCCGCACCAGGGTGATGTCACGTTGGGCGTTGATGCCGAGTGCGTAGACGATATGAGACCAACTCAACTCGAAAATGATTTCGGTCGCGCCGGCACCCTGCCGTCGCACCCGCCTGTCGGGCCTCGCTGACGGCTATCCGATGCCCTGGATGTAGAGGTCGAATTGCTCCGACCAGAACGACGGCACGCTACGATATTGGTCGTTCGCTCCTGCCGCATTGCGGCCTGCAACCACGGCCTGGTCCTGGGCGTGGCGCCAGTCTTCCCAGTGCACTAGGCCGTTCGGACCAGGAAACCTGACCGCGTCGCCGGCGGCATAGATACCCGGATCGGAGGTGACGCAACGGGCGTCGACCACGATTCCGTTTTCCGTCTCGAGCCCCGTCGCCGCGGCAAGCCAATCGTCCGGCAGCGCGCCCGCGCCGACCACAACAAGATCGGCAATCAATGTCTCGTTGGTCGAGTTTTGAGCGCAATGCGGCCATCCGCCTTGGCCTCCGCGTGGGTCACCGCGGCGTGGAGGCGGATGTCGACACCATGGCGGCGATGCGTGTGATGTACTTGCTGCGAAGTATCCTCATCGCACACCCGAGCCAGGAGGCGTGGCAGGATTTCGGTCACCGTGACCTTGAGGCCGAGCTCGGCGGCCGATGCAGCTACCGCGAGCCCGATCAGGCCGCCGCCGACAACGACAAGATGTTGTCGCGGTCTTGAGTTCGTCGGCTAGGGCCCGCGCGTGCGCCTCCGTGCGCAGATAGTGAATATGTGGCGCACCGAGCGGCAGGACAGGAATTTCGCGCACTAGCGATCCGGTCGCACCAGCGCATCATAGCCGAGCCGCCGCCCCGATGCGGTGACAATTCTCGCGCTGCACGGTCGATGCCCGCGCCTCTGGTGTTGCATTCCAATTGTACGCCGTGTCCGGCGAGCCCTTTCGGACCCGCGATCGGGGCATCTGGCCGTACGCGCCTTGCCGAGCAGTACCGCTTTCGATAGCGGCGGCCGTTCATAGGGTTTGCATGGCTCCTCGGAGATGAGCGCGACGGCTGCCCGACGATCGCGGCGACCTCGATCGCGGCAAACACTCCCGCGGGACCGCCCCCGATGACAACAATATTCCGCGGTATCGGCATTCCGTTTCAGCCGCGGAACCGCGCGTCTACAGACGCCGCCACTCGTACACTCACGCTCAGCATCGCGTTTCCGCGGTTCCGGCCACTATCTTGTGTGATTGGCGCTGCCGGCGGCAAGAAAGAAATTCAGTCCGCTGGAACGCACGACTTATCCGCCTCCAGGCACAGTCGGGCCAACGGGAGACGTTGCTCCGAATGGTCCAATCCAAGCCCGAACTCGACAACTCTGGGGCCTATACGGAAATACCTGGCTCAGCTTGGGAGGGTGGGGAGTCCACTTGTCTATCATCTGGTGTGGGCTTACAAGTTGGGAGCCTCGAATGACTTCGGGCTCAGACGAATTTGCCGACTGGTGCGGGACATGAGACTTTCGCGGCGCAAGCTCCTACGTCGTATCGCCGTCGTTTCGGTCCCACTTTTTCCGCACATCGCCCTCGCTGAGGATTATCCGGTCCGGCCCGTGCGATTGGTGCTCGGGCTTTCTCCAGGCGGATCTGTGGATATCGTGACGCGTATCGTCGCCCAAGCGCTATCGGAATTTTTAGACCAGCAATTCATTGTTGAAAACAAGCCGGGCGCTTCGGGGGACGTCGCCACCGAGGCGGTCGTGCGCGCGACGCCGGATGGCTACACACTTCTTGTCGTACTCGCTGCTAACGCCATCAATGCGACACTGCACCAAAAGCTCAGGTTGAGCCCAGTCCGTGATCTAGCAATGGTCGCCGGCATGGTGCGCGTGCCCAATGTCATGGAGATAAACCCTGCAGTGCCGGCGAATACTGTTCCCGAGTTCATCGCTTATGCCAAAGCGAATCCGGGCAAGCTCAGTTATGCGTCGGGCGGCACCGGCAGCTCGCTTCATGTCATCGGCGAGCTGTTTAAGATGATGGCGGGAATCGACATGGTCCACGTGCCGTACCGCGGCGGTGCACCGGCATATATCGATTTGCTCGGGGGTCGGGTGCAGGTCATGTTCGACACGATACCTCAGGCGATCGACTACATTCGAGACGGCAAGCTTCGCGCGCTGGCCGTCACCTCAGCGACACGCTCGGCGACACTGCCGGACGTGCCTGTGCTGAGCGATTTTGTTCCTGGTTTCCAGGCCGGAAGCTGGTGGGGCTTAGCCGCGCCAAAGGACACACCCCACGAAATTATCCACGTCCTCAGTTACGCAACAAACGCGGTTCTTACCGACCCGCGAATCAAGGCCCGGCTCGCCGAGTTGGGAACCACGCCATTACTCTACGGTCCCGCCCCATTCGCGAGCTTTGTGGAGATGGAAACTGACAAGTGGGCGAGAGTGTTAAAGTTTGCGGGAACCAAGGAGGAGTGAACTCGACGCCCTCAGAGAGCCACAAAAAAAGGCGGCGCAGCCCCAGCATGAAGCTCGGTAGCGTTAAGCAATGCGCCCGCGCCCGCAGGAACCGTCCTAATCAAATTAACTACGCTTCCGTAGATACACAATATAAGGGCCACCGCCCCGACGTGATCGACATCCAGAATTGTCGCCGGCAGTCAAATTACAACTAAGTCAATTTAGGCTTTGGCCGCAGCGCAAAGCTCCGCGCGGCGCTTGTCGTATACGCCCGCGATTGAGTGGCGATCATCCGCATGCTGCCAGAGAAGGGCACCGCGCTCTACGCGCGGGGTGGCTCTCTTGGGATGGGGTTCAAGGAACCAGACGGCACAGCGATCGTTTCAACAGCGCGTGAATCCGCGGCGCCCTGGCCGGGCGGGAGTTGCGTGGGTCAGTGACGACATTGGCCCTGCGTGCCCGGTGGCGTCGTGGATGCGAAAAGCGGTGGCAGGGGCCGTGTGACGGTTCTGCGCAGTCGAAAGAGGGAGAAGCCTATGATATCGATTCGGAACGCATTGGTCGTTTTCACCGCATCGCTATGTCTGGCGTTGGCGGCAGGAACAGCGTCCGCGCAGACGGCGGGCAAATCGCCGCAGCAGGTTCAAAGGTCGCTCGGCGACTTGAACCGGATGGTCGATCATACGCAGCGGCTCATTGCCGGCCAAAAATTCGATCAACTCTCTCGCGAGAATGATGAGTTTCAAGAAGGGGCGCGGGCACTGGAGAAAAACATTGCGACCGAGCCCTCCGATTTCAAGATGAAGATCGCGGCCATGCTGGAAAAGGCTACGGCGGAATCGAAACATCTTGCTGACGCCGGGCAGACACCCGATGCGGCCACGCTCGCCCGCATTCACACCTCGCTTGCGGATGCGGTGAAGGAGATCCTGGCCGCCTTCCCCAATAGCGTACACCCGGGCTCTCCGAATCTCGCCGAGGAACAGCAAGAAGAACGGCCCGCGACGACCGGCTCGGCCCGATAAATCTCGATAAAGCGCGCCACTGCCGCTGACCCCCGCCAGTTGGTTGTGTGTTCGCGAGCCGCCGCAGGCGGGGACTGCAAGTTTTCCATCAATCGCGACGTGCTTTCAGCGCCTTCACATTTCCCGATCACTGGGCGACGATCCCGCATGACGACGGTGGTTCCCCATTGGTTCCCCGAACCAGACATCAAATTTTACCGCCAGCTAAATCTTTGAGTTTAAGTGGGCGCACAAGGACTCGAACCTTGGACCCGCTGATTAAGAAGGCGTGGGGTGACATAAGATGTTGTCACGGTGCCACCCATACGCCACCCAGAAATCAGGTAGAACATGAAGATAACACAACGCATTATTGAGGGTCTGTTGAAACAACCGGTTACCAAGGACCGAATTGATTATGATGACGAGACGCCCGGTCTCGGGCTGCGTCGTCGCCCCGGTGGGTCCGCATCCTGGGTGTTCGAATTCCGTCTTGGCGTAGCCAAGGGCAAGGTTACCATCGGCAATGCCAAGGCCATCCCGTTGACCGACGCCAGGAACACGGCCAAGGAATACTATGCCCTGGTCCGGGACGGTGTAGACCCACGGACGCAGAAGGCTGAGGCCAAGGCGGATGCTGCCCAGACCTTCGTGAAGGTGATCGAGAAGTTCCTAGCGGTGCAGTCAAGGAAGGTCGAGGCTGGCGAGAGGTCGGCAACGTATGTGTCGGATCAAGATCGACACCTCAACACCAACGCCAAGTCCCTACACCTCCTGCCGGTCAGGGCGATTACCCAGCCGCACATTGCGACCCTGCTGACCCAGGTGCGCGAGGAGCGTGGTCAGAGCACAGCGGATCACGTGCGGGCGACCCTTTCAGCGTTCTTCACCTGGGCCGCTAAGGAAGGTTTGATGGGGCTGCAACCGTCGAACCCGGTCACCTTTACCCATAAGGGCGAACCGTCGAGGCGTGACCGGGTGCTGACGCTGGACGAAATGCGACGGATTTGGAAGGCGACCGAGGAAAAGACCGAATTCAATCAACTCGTCAGGCTCTTCATATTCACCCTTCAACGCAGGCGACAGATCGGTGATCTGTCTAAGACCGAGACGGATTTCGATGCGGCCCTAATCACGTTCCCGAAAGACCGGATGAAGAATAAACGTGAGCACAAGTTGCCGATGTCGCGACCCGTCATGGACATACTGAGAAAGCGACCCGTAATCGTCGGACGGTCCCTTTATTTCGGATCGGGGAAAGGCGATTTTAGCGGCTGGAGCAAGGCGAAGGAGTCCCTGGACGAGCGGCTGGAACTAGATGGACCGATGGACCATTGGACGTTCCACGACCTGCGCAGGACCGCCACCACGTGGATGAATGACGTGCAGCACGTCGATCCGCATTTGGTCGATGCGATCATCAGCCATGTGAGTGGAGCAACGAGCGGGAAGGCCGGCGTTGCCGGCATCTACAACAAGGCTGAGTATATCGAGAAGAAACGCCAAGCCTTGGACGCTTGGGCGGATTACGTCCTTCAGGAAGTGGCTAAACCACCCTCCTGCATTTCTCCTTCCAGGCTCGATAATCGCACATCTGGACCCCAAGTCACCGCTCAGACAACCTGATGGTGGGCGGGCCGGAACCACCGGGTTGACAGATGCGACGGCACGTACGCTCTGACAGCCCGGAGAGCTTGACGAAGGTCATGAAGGGTAGAATTGCATAATCTGGGATATCGTTAATACTGTCCATAATTCTTTCAAAAGTAGTAGAGTTACGCCTATGGCAAGTATAAACGAATATC
>JASHRR010000244.1 GCA_030037185.1 Xanthobacteraceae bacterium
AATGCGCATGGAAGATATCTAGCCCCGACGGTGGTCGAAAACTACGTAGCTATAAAAATTGAAATACTCGCTGATGTTCTGAATGGGTCAGCGACTGCCCTTTCGACTACCTGTGAGCACGGCCGGTGTACCCCAGATAAGCTGACGACTTCCTGCAATGCCCAAGGTCGGCAGACTCGGGGCCTCATGAGACATGCCGGGGGCATTGCTGATCCTTCAGTTATCGCAGAGTCGTAGCGCTTACAGATCGCTTTTTTTCAGAACCCATTGCCTGAGGAGGACTCACGGCTACAACACGGCGAGTCTAGCATCCACGGTCGCCGCCACCCGCGCAAGTCGTGGCGCCTCTTGCGCATGCGGACGGGCCGGACACGATCATCACGCGTTGCCGTAAAGGGCGCCGGGAAACGCGCCGCCGCCGGGGACGGATCGCTAGGCCCGGCTCAACATCCGATCCCGTTGTCGATGTCGCGCTCGTCGCTGAACGGTTCGTCTTTGGGGCTATATGCTCAAATGTTCCGTAAAGGTCGTCGGAATAAACTCAGGGATTATCGTAGCCTTTCTCGGAAAAACGGTGTCGGTGATGATACGGAAGTTAACGGTCTGTTGGCGGTTGCCCAGTCCCAGTTCGATTCGACGCGAACGTGGGCATCCGGATCTCTGCTAAGGCCGCAAGGCCATGAGAACCAGTGTGCGCAAGCGCCGGTTGGGTTGTACGCGCCCTGTACGTGCTGGCTCGGGGCAATGTGCCTCTTCGTTGCGGCCACCGCGCCCGAAGCGGTGGCGAGGACGACTGCGAGTCCAAATGCGACTTTGGCGAACATGTATCCTTCCTTCTGGTTGGTTTCGTCTCCTAATTGACCAACGGCTCAGTTTGCGCACGGAAGAGGGCTGCCAGCGCATTCCTGCCTTGTCGCTTCAGCTTGGCGCCCTGATCCTTGCGCAAGCCGCAGAAGCCGCTTACAAGCCACGAGTCGCGGCCGTGAAGCCGATGAGCGAGACTGTGTGGTCCATCTTCATGACGCCGGCATCCTGGATAGTGACCCGCGCCAACCGGCCGCGTCGGAATGCGCGGAGAATGCTCGCATAGTCCGGGGTCGAGGCCGGAATGACGACCTCACACCGGCTGCCACTATCGTCGAACTTGCACTCCTCGGTCCTGAACACGTGGTCGAACGCCGGCCTCTTGGCGCGGTCAATGCTGACTTCGAAGTGCGATCCTGCAACTCCGACCTGGGTGGTGCGAAGGACGATTGCATGTGGCTTTGCTTCCCTATCAAAGGCAAACACTGCGTTGGGACCCATCGCCTCGCCAGCACGCAGCATGATTGTCTCGCCAGCAGCGATCTCGGTGGCTCCCATCATGACGAGAATTAAAATCGCGAGAAGAAGCGTCGACTTGCGCATCCGTGTCCCCGAGACTTGTCTAGCTTAGCTAGCTAGACGATGGATTTCCCGCGGCCAGGGGCATCGGCCCCCAGCGACTGTGAGCAACCCCTTCAGAGGAAGCGATAGACAATGGGGCAATTGACCACGAAGCCCACCGAGCCGAACCGCCCGCCGTTGAGGCCGGTGATCCAGCCTTTCTGAGCGAGCCCAAGAATCGCAAACTCCTCGGTCTGACGCGACCGGTATCCGAGTTCGATCGCCCTCTGCGTCCAGACGGCCGGATTGACATCCCAAAACGGGCTATAATCGGTGGCCACCGAGGGAATGCCGCCAAGCACGTTGAGCGGCGAGGCACCGTCCGATAGCGCGCTGTTCAGGCCTTGGCGTTGCGGATTGTCCTTGCCGGTGTTACCGTTCACGAACACGAAAATACGCTCCACCGGGCTGAAGAGGCTGTCATCGGCACCGCCCTGCACATCCTCCATGCCCGGCGCGTAGGTTGCGCCTTCCGCGGTGGCGGTCAGCGGCGTGCTGGTGTCGGTTGAGAGATAAAGCACTGGCTTGGCGAAGCTGAAGCCTTGGGTAAGCTGGAGCGTGACGGTCTTGTCGCGCGGACAGATTTTGACAACCTTGTCATGGACCAGGCTGTAGTCTGGGTTGCCGTCGCAGAACGCGTTGAGTCGTTCGGCCGTAACATTAAAGGCGACAATCGGCGCATTATAGATATGCCCGCCGGCATTGACGATCTTAACGAGCGGCGAATAATCCTTATCGCCGACCGAGCCTGGCTGAAACTGCTTGGGCGGGAAGAAATTCGGTGCATCACCGGCAACAGCGCTGCGCCGCGGCGAGAAGTCGACGGTACCGGCGTCAAACACGAGCTTGAAATTGCGTTCAAGGCTTGCTTTGCGAACGGTGCGGCCGACATCGGCGAAGGTCAGCTTGGGCGAGTAGTTCAATCCCAACGCGTCCGCGTTCCCCTTATCATCGGTGTCTGTAACAATGTACCAGACCGTCTGCCCGCTCCTGGTGGCTCCCTCGTAGAGCGGAAGAGTGATCGTGCCCTTGTCAAGATCGACCTTGCCCGCCTTGAGATTCTGAAACGGGCCAACCAACTCACGCTGCACCGTCGACGGCGCCGGACCAAAATAGGTAACAGGCACGTCGGCACCGATCGAAGGCGGGGCGGGTGCGGCTTCATCATCGGGCTGAGCAACGACCGAATCGGGACCACCCAACGTCAAACCAGTGCCCGCCAGCAACAGGATGCTGAGGGATCTCATCACCCCACCCCCCCTGGGCCGCCCATAACGCGATGATCCCGCTGTCTGCGAAATACTTTCCGGCATCTGCTTCCTTCCTTTCGGTTCATTAATCCGCGGATTTGAAGTCGTCTCCTTGTGGCTTCGCGGCGATGAGCGCTAACCAATAGGTGCAGGAACGGTGTTCGAGGTGAAATGCTTATTCGCTATCGATGCAATAGCCGCTGTGTATAGAGCCGACCGGGGGCGATTGAAGGCGATTCTTTCGGCCATTGCCCCGCCCGCCAGGCATAGCGCTCGGGTATCGGCTCGATAGCGAATTGATATTTTCCCAATTGAACCGGTTGTTGTTCGCTGCTCTCATGCTGATCCAACCTAAACCCGGCGAGAGCTCGACATGACCGCGAATGTCGTAAGGAATATGCTGGACGAAGCTTTTAGGCGTGTTCGCGACCTCGACGTATCTTTGCAAGAGCGGCTGCGCACGGTCGCCGAGACGGTAAGGCGCGAACGTCCCGAATTTGCTGCTGCGGTGGACCGGCTCGTCACCCGGCTTCGGCAATATGGCGCTGGCGAAGCAGCCCCGAAAATCGGCGATTCGATGCCGCCATTCGTGTTGCCCGATGGGACCGGTCAGATGGTCAGTCTGGACGAGCTCCTCGACCGGGGACCCGTTGCTGTGACCTTCCACCGCGGGCACTGGTGCCCCTATTGCCGCATCAACATCAATGCATTGGTGGAGGCGCACAAGGCCTTGCCTGCCGGCGCCGAGATCGTCGCCATCATACCCGACCGGCAGAAATTCGTGGCTGAGCTCAAAGAACACTCACAGGTGCCGTTCCCGATCGTCACCGATGCGGATAACGGCTACGCCATGTCTCTGAATCTGACAATCTGGGTCGGCGCGGAAATACAGAAGATGATGGAGGGCCGCAGCGTGGATCTTCCTACCTTCGAGGTCAACAGCTCCTGGATGCTGCCGATCCCCGCAACCTTTGTTGTCGGCCGGGATGGGCTGATCAGGGCACGCTTCATCGATCCGGACTATCGCAATCGGATGATGATTTACGATATGCTCGCCGCGATGCCTTAGCCTTGCTCGGCTAACCGAGCGGCAATGGCTTTGTTGCCGAACCATTTTTTTCGCATCGCTTCGCGCACGAGCGCGCCGACACCGGGCGAATAGGGTCGGCCGCGTACGGTAACCAGATTCACCTTTCGCCAGAACTCGGGCTCGATGACGGGTAGCGCGACGATGCCAGGATGGTGGGCGGCATTTTCAGGCATGAACGCAAAGCCGAGCCCAGCAGCAACCATAGCCAAGGTCCAATCGTCGCGCTCGCTCCAGTAGGTGGGCGCGCAGGTCAC